>DASVDB010000096.1 GCA_036381315.1 Bacilli bacterium
TCATGAACAGCGATTGCGGTGAACTCTGGTCCATCTGCGATGTAATGGAGGATTTGCTGAAAGCGAAAGGAGAGGAATTTGGCATTCCGGAATTGCGCCGGTTTTCCGACCATCAAAAGATGCTGGCGGATCCTGAGTTGGACGCGGTCATTATTTGCACGCCGAACTTTAATCACTTTCAGATCGCGAAAGATGCGATCGAGAGCCGAAAACCATTCGCATTGGAAAAGCCGGTAGCGCTTGACTCCGGGGAAGCGGCCGTTTTGCGGGATATGCTTAAGGCTGATCCGCTGCCGCATATGATCTGTTTCTCTTATCGCTACATTCCTGCGGTCAGGTATGCCAGATACCTGATTAAACAAAGAAAGCTCGGGAAAATTAGGCATATTTACAGCCAGTATCTGCAAAGCTGGGCGATTGGAGAAGATTTTCCGCTTGTATGGCGGTTCCGCAAACAATTGACCGGCTCCGGCGCTTTGGGGGATTTGGGTTCGCACATGCTTGATCTGACGCGTTTTTTGGTAGGTGATACGTCACGGGTTTTTTCACAAACGGGAACGATCATCAAGGAACGGAATCTTCCGGGCGGTACGGGGAAAGGCGTCGTTGACGTCGATGATTATTGCCATATATTAGGTGAACTTGACGACGGAATTTCGTATTCCATGTCGATTTCGCGTTTTGCCTATGGGAGGGGCAATTACCAGCGCATGGAATTGTACGGTTCCGAAGGAGCGTTGATTTACAGGCTGGAGGATACGGATTCGCTCTATGTGCGTTTTGCCGCGGAGGAGGATCAGGATTTCAGGAAAGTAGACATTCCGGAAGCGTTTCGGGTTTCCCAGATACAGGCGTTCTGCAATCTGATCAATGGCAAGGGCGACGGATTGGACGCTTCGATGGAAGACGGTTATGTAAATCAGCTGGCCATCGACGCAATCATTGCAGCTGCGGAATCCGGGCGTTGGGTTGCAATTGATTTATAAAAAAGGCTAGGGGGTTATGTGCTTGACAAAAATTCATGTAACGATTTGGAATGAGTTTCGCCACGAAAGGGAAAACCCGGAAGTGGCGGCGGTATATCCCGAAGGTATTCATGGCGCAATTGCCGCGGGGTTGCGGGACGATGACCGGTTGGAAATCGTTACCGCAGTGTTGGATGAGCCGGAACATGGCTTAACGGATGACAGGTTGGCTAAAACGGATGTGTTGATATGGTGGGGGCATATGGCCCATGACGAGGTGCGGGACAGCGTCGTTGCGAAAGTGCGGGAGCGCGTATTGGCGGGTATGGGGCTGATTGTGCTTCATTCCGGACATGCCTCCAAAATATTCGAGCGGCTGCTCGGCACGAATACCGGTATATTGAATTGGCGGGACGACGGCGAAAAAGAACGCGTTTGGGTAATCGAGCATGGGCATCCGATTACGAACGGCTTGGGCCCGTATTTTGAAATTCCGAAAGAAGAAATGTATGGCGAACGCTTCGAGATTCCCGCCCCGGATGAACTTGTTTTCATCTCGTGGTTTGCCGGCGGCGAAGTATTCCGCAGCGGATGTTGCTATCGTAGAGGAAAAGGCAAAATATTTTATTTTCGTCCCGGTCACGAACAATTTCCGACATATTATCAGCCTGAAGTCAGGCAAGTAATTCGAAATGCCGTCTACTGGGCTGCTCCGGTAGATGGAGCCAAGGTTACTTTCGGCAGGGTTCAGCCTGTTGAATGAGGGGCGGAGCAAATGGCAGGCGAAAACAAATTCAAAAAATGGCTCGCGGTGCTGATTTTTTTGCTTCCAGGGCTGGCCGGACTTGTCTTGTTCAATCTATACCCGATTCTGGTATCGGCTTATTTAAGCCTGACAGATTGGGACTTGCTTACAAAGCCGCACTTTATCGGGTTTGCCAACTATGCGGACGTGTTTCATGAGGAGAAGTCGCGTATTGCGATCGGCAATACTTTTAAATTTATTATCGGTTATGTGCCGCTCGTGCTGGTATCCAGTCTGGCGCTGGCCATACTTTTGAACCGTAAAATCCGCTTTCAGGCTTTTTACAGAGCGGCGGTTTTCGTGCCCGTCATTACTTCCTGGGTTGCTGTATCGATCATTTGGCGGTGGATATTGAACGGACAAAGCGGACTCCTGAATTACTTGTTGTCGCAGATTGGCATTCAAGGGCCGATCTGGTTATCGGATTTCTTCTGGGCGATGCCCTCCATCATCATGGTAAGCGTGTGGAAGGATGTCGGATTTTTCGCCATCATTTTCCTGGCCGGTCTTCAGGAAATAGCGGGCGAGTACTATGAAGCTGCGCAAATAGACGGGGCGACTCCGTTGCAACAACAATTAAAAATTTCGCTGCCGATGATAACGCCTTCAATATTTTTCGTTGTTGTGATTGCCATGATCAATTCATTTCAATTGTTTGACCAGGTATTGGTGATGACAAACGGCGGGCCCGCCGGCGCAACCAGTTCGATCGTTGAGCAAATTTTCAAAAACGCGTTCAAAAGCGGCAGAATGGGTTTTGCCGCAGCGCAATCGTGGGTGTTGTTCGGATTCATCTTCGTTGTGACGTTGTTGCAGTATCAGTTGCAGAAAAGGTGGGTCAATTATGATCGATAAAAATGCATTGTTGCGCGACATGATTACTCATTTGATTTTGTTGGTTGCTGTTGTCATCCTGACGGTTCCGTTTATATGGATGTTGTCTGGCGCTTTCAAGGATACGCTAGAGGTTGTGAAACTGCCGCCGCGATTTCTGCCTTCAAAGTATAATTTCGATAATTTCAAGGAAATTGGCAAATATTTTCCGATGGGGCGCTTTCTTTTGAACAGTATTTTTGTATCTGTTGTAACTTCGTTTCTGCAAGTCTTAATTTGCGCGATGTCGGCATTTGTTTTTGCCAAAATCAGGTTCAGGGGATCAGGTTTTCTGTTCATGCTTTTCATGATTACCATGATGATTCCGTTTCAGGTTACGATGACGCCGTTATATGTCCTGTTTCAAAAATTCAACCTGATCGATACCTATCTCGGGCTGATATTACCCGGCATATTCAGTGCGTACGGCACTTTCTTGCTTCGCCAGCATATGCTGACGATTCCCAATGTGTTGCTCGAAGCGGCGTTCATCGATGGCGCTTCCTATATTCGTGTGTTCGCCAAACTGATATTGCCGCTTAGCAAGCCGGCGCTCGCAACACTTGTCATTTTCGCCTTTATGGGCTGTTGGAACAACTTTCTTTGGCCGCTCATCATAATCAATAGCAACGAATTGATGACGCTGCCGTTGGGCCTCAGTATGTTGACGGGAAGGTGGGCGACTGTCTGGAACGTCCTGATGGCCGGCAATGTAATCAGTTTCATCCCGATCTTTGTTGTGTATCTTTTTGCGCAAAAATATTTTATTCGGGGCATAACGATGAGCGGAGTCAAAGGGTGACTTTGAATAATGCGCGTCGGTTGGCGCATTAACTGCGGGAGGTGATGAGGACGTCCGTTAAGATTTGATGCGTTGCTTTTTCTTGCTTTACATTTTCTGTTGAAAAAATGCGGAACAATTATGTGAAAGGGTGAGGTCTATGAAAAAAACGGCACTTTTGTTGGTTGTAAGCATGCTGATCATGCTGCTTTCCGCATGCGGAGGCGGCAATAAATCGGAGAACGCCGGTGAGGCGACGAGTTCGCCGGCTGACGGCAAGTCGCAAACGGAGCAAAAGAACGACCCGGTAACGATTACGTTCATGAATTATACGGCTTCGGGCGGTCAGGAAGAAACGATTAAAGAAATGATCCGGGCTTTCGAAGCGGCAAACCCGGATATTAAAGTGGATTTGCAAATACTGGCTTACGCCGATTATTTCACCAAATTGAACACAGTGATCGGCAGCGGCAATGCGGCGCCTGATGTGTTTGAAGTCGGTTACGAGGGATTTGCGTCCTACGCCGCCAAAGATATTTTGTTGGATTTATCTCCCTACATTTCCGCAGACACAACCTTTAACTCTGATGTATTCAAGAAGCTGGCATACTCCGCGTTCAATTATAACGGCAAACAGTATGGAGTCCCGGAAAGCTTCTCCAACGTATTGCTGTTTTACAACAAGGATTTGTTTGACGCAAAAAACGTCGAATACCCGCAACCCGACTGGACATGGAAAGATGAATTGGCCGCGGCGCAAAAATTAACGGATCCCGCACATGGGATATGGGGA
>DASVDB010000097.1 GCA_036381315.1 Bacilli bacterium
AAATGAGGACGCCCAGGCCGATAATAAGGATGGCGAGCAGGTTTTTGCCTTTCATGTTTACCGTCACCGCCTTTCGTTGTCTTTATTGTAGACCGGATGGCTTTGGCACAAAACGGACCAGCGGCGGTTTTTCATACTGGAACTTGGTCGGGGAAGGAAAGGAAGGTCTGCATGGCGCGCTATACCGGCACTTTTGCCGTTATAGGGGGCGCTTCGCTCCGCGCGGGGTGCTATACCGGCACTTTTGCCGTTATAGGGGATACTTTACGGTCTAACGGACATGGTAGGGCGCTTTCCGACTCTAACGGACGTGACAGAGGCTATTTTGGATTTTACGCCCGGTTTTTAAGTTTAACGGACGTAGGTGCGCTTATTTAAGCACTTTGTGCGGTATTCAGGCAAAAATAAGGCGAATAGCCGCTCAAGCGTCCGTTAGAATTTTTGCCCGGCCTTTTTTCGGCAAATAGCCTCTGCTGCGTCCGTTAGCGCTGGGCGGGAAGGCAATCCACCCTTTTAGCGCTGGACGGGTTTGTTGTGCAAGGGGGCTTAACGTTCGCGTTGGGCTGGGAGACCTAACGTTAGCGGCATGCAATGAGCGGTGTGCAGGGGCAGGAACTATCGCGCTGGGCGGGTGCGGTGTGCAGGGGCAGGAACGTTCGCGGTGTGCAGGAAGGTTTAACGTTAGCGGTGTGCGGTGAGGCTTAACATTCGCAAAGTGCAAGCGCTGCAAGCCGGCTGGCGGACCGCCTAAAGGCGGTAGGCTTAGACCTGACGCATGGAGGCCAAATCGCCTGTTTCGTAAGCGTCCCCAATCGGGTAAAATATATTAAGTGGATGAAATTGGATTCTGCCAACCAAACGGGGTGTGCCATGATCAGTTTTTATAAGAAATACTGGCGAACGGCGTTCGACATCGGCCTCCTGGCGCTGACCGTCTATTTGACGATGCTCGTTTTTAGCTACATTTACAAAATTGCCGCGCCGATTTTGCTGGCATTTGTCATTTACGCCATCATCGAGCCGTTCGCGCGTTTTTTGCATAAGCACAAATTCAAAAAATCGATCGCCTCCGCCGTGTCCATGCTGTTGTTCATCATCCTTATACTGGGAGCCATCACCGCCGCCGGCACGATTTTCGTCAGGCAAATTTCCGATCTGACGGAAAAAGTTCCCCACTACATAGAAACGCTGGACAGCGAAATCACGCGGCAAGCCGACTATTTGCAGCGCAAAATCAACGCCCTGCCGCCCGACATTACCGAAAAAGCAAAAGACTACGGCGGCACAATTGCCGGCAATGCGGCAAATCTCGCCAAAGACGCGCTAAAAGGGCTTGTTTCCGCGTTGACGTCATTTTCCACGTTTATCATCAATTTTACGATCGCGATCGTGCTGGCCTATTTCTTGAGCGTGGAAATCGAGAATTGGAAAAAGCGCGCGCGTGCCAAAACTCCGCGGACGTTTAAGCTGGCTTTTCACTTTTTGCGGGAAAACGTGCTGTTGGGATTAGGCGGCTATGTAAAAGCGCAGTTGAAATTGATCAGCATTACGTTTGCCTTGGTGTTCGCGGGGCTGTTGCTGCTTAGGGTGAATAACGCGTTCGCCATCTCGCTGTTTGCGGCGTTTTTCGATATTTTGCCGTTGCTCGGCGTATCCACGCTGTTCATTCCGTGGATCATCTACCTGTTTATTACGGGCGACCTGCAGCTTGCCATCTGGCTGTGTGTGCTGCTTGCCGTCGTTTTGGGCACGCGACAAATTCTGGAGCCGAAAATTACCGGCGATACGCTCGGCGTGTCGGCATTTACCATGCTGTCGTTTATGGTCATTTCCTTATCCATTTTCGGAGTTGCGGGACTGATTTTAAGCCCGGTGCTCATTATTTTGCTCAAGGCGCTGTACGAGCAGGGGTATTTGCAACGGTGGATCAGACTTCCTCAAGAAGAATACGACGAAAAGGAGTCGCTGTGAATTTTTTTCCGCAAGACAAGCCACAGCAAAATATAACCGGTCAAGCCGACCAATGCCATGAACGACCCGACCAGGTACATGAACCGGGGACCGCTGTATTGAAACAGCAGCCCGCCCACATATCCGGCGATCAGGCCGGAAATTCCCCCGGTGGCAAGTGCGTATAACGACTGTCCTGTCGCCCGGTACGATTTCGGCACCAACTGCTCGCACAGCAATGTGGCGGCGTAAAAGTAAACCCCGAACGTGACGCTGTGAGAAAACTGAATGGCGATTACCATGGCCGGGCTTGCGGCCATGCTCATGAGCAGCCATCGCAGCGCAAATAAAAAGGTCGCCAAAGCGATCAGCAGAAGCATTGCTTTGATGGTTTGCGGCATATACCGGTCAAGCAGCAAAAATACCGGCACTTCCAGTATCGCGGAGCTGAACAGAGCGGCGCCGACACTCACCTCAGAGCCGCCCAGCCGCTCTATAAAGATTGACAAAAACGCGCTGTTCATCGCGTACGGAATAAAGACCAGCGTGCTTAAGAAAAGCAGGGAAACAAACGCCCCGTTGCCGATCACTTTGGAAAAATCCCGCAGCATCAATTTCCCCGGGGATGCCGCGCCGCGTTGGGGAAGCCCGGTAGAAAGCAGTATAGCAACAAACATAAATACGATAAACACCCAGCCGAAATTGCCGATTCCGACATACTGCATAATCGGCCCGGAAGTGATCGCCAGCACGGCGTAACCGAGCGATCCCCACAACCGGATATTGCCGAATTTCACGCCGGTTCCGTCAATCACCTGCAAAATCAGACTCGTATTTAACGGGGAGAGCGCCGTCTGAAAAAAATAAAAAACGACCAGAATGGCCGCTGCCATCATAAATCCGTTGGAGAACATGACCGCCGTCATGATCGCCAAATCCGCCGCCATCATGAACATGATCAAACTGCGCGTGTTCTGATACCGGTCGCTGACAAATCCCCAGAACGGGTTCGCGATGACCGATATAAACGGGCCGATTGACATCAGGATGCCGATTTGCGCCATGTCAAAACCGCGAAATTGCAAATACAACGGCAAAAAGCCGTTTAACAGCAAAATCGACCCATAATAGGTAAAGGTGAATATTTTAATTTGGTTGATCGGACCGAATTTTTTCATACGAATCCTTACTTTTTGCGTTTTGTGATATAGTTGGAGCATGCAGTTCATTATAGCATCGGATCCTGTATAAATAAAGGCTTTTTGGAGGGACATCATGTATCTGGTTACGGCCGAAGAAATGCGCCGGCTTGACCGGCACACCATCGACAGGATCGGCATACCCGGCCATACGCTGATGGAACTTGCCGGAAAAGCCGTTGCCGATCACATTGCCGACCGTTACGCGACAGGGAGATGGCTGATTCTCGCGGGCAAAGGCAATAACGGCGGTGACGGTCTGGTTGCGGCGCGCCATTTGCTGGAACGCGGCTTTCATGCCGACGTCCTGTTTGCCGCAGACCCCGGCGCATTAACCGGCGACATCGCCGAACAAATCCGGATTGCGGCGCATTTTCCGCTGGGCATGTCGACATTTGCCGCGGGCCAAACCGATTGGCGCAGCTATAATGGCGTGGTTGACGCGCTGCTGGGCACCGGCAGCAAAGGAGCGCCGCGCAAGCAATACGCGGCGATGATCGAAGAGGCGAACGCCAGCGGGTTGCCGATCGTCGCGGTCGATATTCCAAGCGGTCTGGATGCGGATACGGGGCAAACTTTCACTCCATGCATTTCAGCCCGGCACACCGTAACGTTTGCCTTTATGAAAAGAGGCCTGGCGGTTTATCCGGGCAAGGCGGCCGCGGGTGAAGTGATCGTGGCGCCGATCGGAATCCCCGCACATTTGGCGGAGGAGCACGGTATTTCCGTATTTTTGGCGACCGAAACCATTCTTAAAGAGCGGCTGGCAATCCGCCCGGATTGGCCGAGGCTGCCGGACACGCATAAAGGGACATACGGGCATGTGCTGATCGCCGCCGGTTCCGGCACGATGAGCGGAGCCGGGCAATTGTGCGCAAAAGCCGCCTTGCGGGCGGGCAGCGGGCTGGTTACCTGGCTCACCCCGCAGCGGGTTGCCGACCGCGCCGCCGGAAGCATACCCGAAGTGATGACGGTCCCTCTCCCCGATAACGGCTTGGGGCAATGGTCTTACGACTCGCTGGAAACGATTTTGGCGTTAGTCCCGCGGAAAAACGCGCTCGTCGTCGGCCCCGGACTCGGACGGTTTGCGCAAGATGTCGACTGGCTAAAGCGGATTTGGGAAGAAACCGGCATTCCGCTCGTGCTTGATGCCGACGCGCTCAACATATTGGCGGACGCAAAACAATTTACGGAATGGCCGAAGCGAAGCGCGCCCGTTATTCTCACGCCGCATCCCGGGGAAATGGCCAGACTGACCGGAAAAACAACTGCCGAAGTGCAGCAAGACAGAATCGAATGCGCGAAAAAATACGCCCGGGAACACGGCATAACGATCGTGCTGAAAGGAGCCCGTACCGTCACCACCGCTCCGGACGGCTCGGTGTATGTCAACACGACCGGCAATCCCGGCATGGCCACCGCCGGCGCCGGGGATGTGCTCTCCGGAGTGATCGGCTCACTGCTTGCGCAAGGCTATTCAGCCACGCAAGCGGCGGTTGCCGGTGTCTATCTGCACGGTGCGGCGGGCGATCGGGCTTTGGCGACGCGGGCGTTTTCCTACTCCCTGATTGCCGGCGATATTGTGGAAAATCTGTGATCTCCCTTTGCCATCGGCGTGGTATAATAAAGTTAAATCCGATAAAGGAGTTGGTCGCCGTGAAACTGTCCAACATTCTTGTCGCCTATGACGGCTCGGTTTTGAGCGAAAAGGCGCTGCGCCATGCAGCGGATTACGCCAAAGACTTTCCCGAATGCAAGCTGGAGGTTGTGCATGTTTTAAAATTTCCCAACGTGGTGTTAGGCCAAGCGTATATGACCACAACGCCCGGCATGAAGGAAGCGATCTATGAAGAAGCGGAAGCGGTCGTGAAAAGAGCGGAAAAAATTTTGCAATCGCTGGACGTTTCCCATCGCGTCACAATGCTGGAGGGAAATCCCGCCGCCGAGATCGTCCAATATGCCAAACGGGCCGGCAGCCAACTGATTGTAATCGGCAGCCGCGGGTTAAGCGGTTTGAAAAAGCTGATGCTGGGCAGCGTCAGCCATCATGTGGTGCAATTGTCCGACATCCCGGTATTGGTGGTAAAATAAATTGGCCGAATTTTTTGCCAAAAATATCTACATTCGTTTTCTAACCTTTGAGGACAGCCAGGCGCTGTATGAAATGCGGTGCAAAAACAAGGAATTTTTGCAGCCGTTCGAACCGCGCCGCGACCCAAGCTTTTTTACGCTGGAAGAACAACAGCGGCAAATTATGCGCAATCTGAACGATATGCAATCGGACCGGGCCTTTCTGTTCGGCGTTTTTCTCCGCGAAACCAAACAACTGATTGGCAGGATCGCGCTTACCAACATTGTCAGGGGACCGGTACAGACCGCGGACCTCGGGTACTTTATCAGCGAGGAACACAATGGCAAGGGCTTTGCCACGGAAGCGGTCAAACTTGTTTTGAAATTCGCCTTCACAAGGGCGAAGCTGCATCGCGTGCAAGCCTCAGCCATGCCGCGCAACCCGGCTTCGAACCGCGTGTTGAAGAAGGCGGGCTTTCAATTTGAAGGAGTGGCCAGGAAGCTTATCCAAATCAACGGAATCTGGGAAGATCATAACCAATACGCAATGATTGCGGAAGACTACTATATGGAAGTGTTTAAAATGAACGTTGCGATCAAACGCATATACGACGAACCCGCGGCAAACGACGGTTTGCGCATTTTGGTGGATCGCCTTTGGCCGCGGGGCGTTTCCAAACAAAAAGCGCAGATTGCCGAATGGATGAAAGAAATCGCGCCAAGCGGCGAGCTGCGGGAATGGTTTGGGCATATCCCTGAGCGGTTTGACGAATTCCGGCAAAAATATGTGCACGAACTGGAAACCGACCCGGCGCGCAAGCAATTGTGCGAAAAGCTTTTGCGGCTTGCGGCGCAAGGACCGGTGACATTGGTGTACGGCGCGAAAGATGAACGGCACAATCAGGCGGTCGTGCTGAAACAATGGCTGGAAGCCAAACTTTCCAAAGGAGAATGGCAATGACAGTATGGAAGACAAATGACTGGTCGGTAAACCTGGAAGACGAAGACTATGCGAATGAACCGGAGCGGCTGCTCGATGAGGCGGTTGCGGCAGTCGCCCAGACGGCGCCCGGATATTTTGTGAACCTCGTCACTCCCGGCGGATGCGGCGATCCGCGGGATTGGCTGATCGCCGAGTTGGAGCAAAGGCTTAAAGGCCAATCCATCCATTTCGCGGAAATCCGCTTTATCGATGAATGCGGCTGCGGCGGTTTTGTCACAAGGGTTTACCGGTAATGATGTTTCCGTTATTCCAATTCATCGCGCAATGACTGGATGCTTTCGGGATCGCCGCTCACAAGCAGCCGGTCCCCCAACTGAATATCGGAATTGCCGTGCGGAACAATAAAGCTTTCTCCCCGAAAAATGCGCAATACCAAAACCCCGCCCAAAATAGGCAGATCCCGCAAGCGCGATTTGTGAAAAGCCGGATTGTTCATCTGCACTTCCCTGATCGTGTCATCGCCATTAGCGATTAACTTGACGGTGCTCGGGTTTTCGATCATGGCCTTCAACAGCGTGCGCGAAGCGTAAAGTGTGGAGAACACCCGGACGCCTTCCCGCTGCAGCCGCTCATGCAGCTGCGGATTCTCGACGCGAACCACGGCATTTTTGACGCCGGCGTTTTCCGCGAAATTCGCCAACTGCAAATTCACGGCATCTTCCATGGTCGCAAACACGGCGCCGTCCGCAGCAAACGCGCCATATTCGTTCAACGTTTCCGGGAGCAGATTGGCCACTCGCTCAATCTTGTACAATCTGCTGCCTTCATTGGCAGCCGCCTCATCGGCGGCATGCGCGGTGAACAACCGCACCTCGTAGCCTTCCTTGCCCAGCTCCGCGGCGACGGGCAGCGACACATGATTGGCCCCGACGATGGAAATCACTTCTTTTCGCTGCGCCTGCGCCGGAAAAATGCGGCTGAACAACACGGGAAAAATCAGGCTGCTGATAACCGCCACCAAAATAAGCGCACCATACATGTCCTGATCGATAATCCCCATCTTTTGCGCAATCGTCGCCGCGGCAATTACCAGGCTAAGTTCCGTGGACAGCAGCACGCCCGCGCCGATCACTTCTCTCCAACTGAACCATTTGCGCAACACAAGCGCCGGGATGAATTTGGAAATAAAAATAAAGACAAGCAAAATCAGAATCAGCGCGATCATTTTCCAATCGGTAAACAGCGACCAAAGTTCCATATTGACGCCGACCATCACAAAGAAAATCGGAATCAGGAATCCGTAGCCGAACGAATCAAGCTGGCGGACAAATTCCTTTTTCGGCGACAAAAGCGCCACGATCACACCAGCCAAAAACGCCCCCAAAATGCTGTCCGCGCCCATCTGGTCGGACAACACGACGAGCAGCAAAATGAGCGCGAACGTCGCTCTTGTGCCGATCTGCACCGTACTTTGCGCCAAAATGGCAAACAGCTTGCCGCGGGCGATGCGTCTGATAACAAAATAAGCGGCAAACACGACAACGAAGAATAACAGCAAAAGGAGCATCTTGTTGGATTGCTGCGAGCGGGCGCCGACAAATACTGCCAGCAAAATCATGGTGACAAAATCGGATAGGACGGTGATCAGCAAAAGCGTCTGGCCGAGATTGGTTTCCGTCAGCCTTTTTTCCTTCAACACGGGGACGACAACGCCAAGGGAAATGGTGGCAATAATCAGCATCATGAGAAAAGGCTCGTCGGCAAGATGCATCATTTTTAACGTGTAGGCAAGCGGATAAGCCAGGATCAACATACAGGCGAAAACGCCGGCGGCAACGAGGGGCGGATTGAACTCCTTTCGCCTGTGCTTCGGCTCCCGCCGGGGAACGAAATTGGAAAAATCGATTTCTACGCCGCTTAAAAACATGAGGAAAATAAATCCGAGCAACGATACCATATCCAGCCATTTATCGGCTGCCACGAAATTGAACCCGCTTTTCCCGATCATCAGTCCGACGATAATTTCCGCCACGACTACGGGAACGGCGCGAATGCGCAGCTTGTACAACAATACCGGCGCCAAAAACGCCAACGTAACTACAATCATCAGGGAAGTGAGGGATTCCACAGAGCTTTCCATCTCGCATAACCTCGCTTTCCGAAGGTGCTTTACATTATACCTTTTTCACCTCGGAAAGCGCAATATTTGCCGCA
This sequence comes from Bacilli bacterium, assembly GCA_036381315.1. Classification (NCBI taxonomy): domain Bacteria; kingdom Bacillati; phylum Bacillota; class Bacilli; species Bacilli bacterium. Next base: position 8,377 of record DASVDB010000097.1, read on the forward strand.
AAGCCGACGGGCGGGGGCTTC
>DASVDB010000098.1 GCA_036381315.1 Bacilli bacterium
GTAAAATCGAAAATTGCGACCGACGCGCCGGCTTGTCTCTCCGCATCGTATTGCGCAACATTGGCTGAAATTGTGATCGAACCGGCGTTATTCGGCACATCCACCGTGTAGGCAGTCGTGTTGGGATTGAAATTTTGGATGTTGGTCGCGCAACCGTTGCAGGATAAGCTGGCCAGATCAGCGTTATGCGCCGCACCGCGGTAATCGACCATCACTTTGTAAGTTTTGGTCGTCCCATCTTCGGCTACGGCCAGAATGGAAACTTCGTTCATTCCTTCGACCAATCTCACATCGTAGGTTCCCTGATCGTTAAATTCGCCATTGACGAACACTCTGGCTCTTGGGTCTTCCGGCGTCGGGGTGATTCGCAAATCCTGCCAGTTGGCCGTTGCCGTGTAATTGGTCACGGACTTCTGGAAAGCCGGCGATAAAGAAACCGCACCGCCCGGATCCGATAATTGCAATCCGCTTAAATTGGCATTTGTGGAAGCATTCGCATCCGGCATGATCAGCAAATAAGGCATCCGGTTCCAGTACCCTTCGGGAATTTGCTGCCAATACACTAATGGAATAGTTGAGTTAGCTTTCGGCTGCAAGCTCCCCCATTCTCCGCCCGTAAAATCAGCCGAGCCATAACAACGGATGAACTGATCGATGATGTTTGGATTCGGATCGTAAGTGCCCGCAAACTGAAAAGGCTGAGTGCTATTAACGATTCTCAATTTCTGCACCGTCTTATTCGGATCGAACGGCTGATTAAGTACGGCACCGCCTGTTACGTCCAGCCTCGTTAACTTCTGCACGGGAATGCGCGTAACAATGACGAGATATTCATTCGTCTGCACTTCGTCTTCAGCCGTCACCTTGATCCGGATCTGGTTATCGCCGTAAGCGAGCGGAACCCGGAACGCACTGCCGCTCGTAACAGGGTTGCCGTTGACCGTAATTGTGCTGCCTTTCATTAATTGCGCTTCCGGGATTACGTCGATTGAGGTCACATTGGCCGGAACTCTCTTCATGTAATTCATGATGAGATGGCTAAATTGAATGCCGGAAAAATAATTGCTGCCGCCCACCGTCAAATTTTCCAAAATCGCTTCAGAAGACTTCTTCCTAACGATCTGCAGCGTATACGCGCTTTCCTTGACGCCCCCTGAAACAGTCCCGTCCACCGCTGATACGACAATCGAATAAGTGTTGACTCCCGGCAGCAGGAAAAGGCCCATCGTTTTTGTAGAGGCGCCGTTGATAGTCATGGCGGCAAACGGATTTTCGGTTTCCGCGGTTACGCCAACATAGTTTACATCTTCATCCACCTGATAGGTGAACGTTGTATCGGCGCCAATCGGAAAAACGTATTCAGAGCCAAGCCCTACGGGGATTGCCAACTTCAACGACTTCAGCTTCGTATTCGACTTGCGCTGCGTTTCAATATAATAGGTTTGCGTTTGCGAACCGTCTGACGACGTCACTTTAATTTCTACCAGGTTGGTGCCTGACGGGTTCAAGTTTGTGGGCGTCGGCGCCCCGCTCACGCGGGCCGTTCCACTGATCGTCAATTGCGCCGCGGCATCGCTCGTTGTCGCAATCACATCGAAAGTGGGCGCGTCATACTCATAGGGGATTTCGGCAGTGTAATAAAATGTGGTCGGCGAGAACGCCTCTTTCAAGGACAGGCCGGGACCGACCGCCAAATTTTGCAAATACGCGTCGCCCGATTCGGGGACATGAAGCACATGCCGCGGCCGCGCGCCGTCCATTTCCGATAATTCCAAACTTATCATTGTCTTGCTGGTGCTCAATCCTCCGGTTGCCGATAACTCGACGCCTTCGCCAAGGCTGAGGCCTGCCGCCAAATCGCCGGAAACATCAAACCCGACAACGGCATGCCCATCCGCTTCCGGCTCATCAAGCGCGCCGACGCTCGCCAGCATCAGCAGCATTTCCAGATTGGTATGCGCATACAAAGAGGCGCCCACGCCGATCTCCATCTCCGCCTCGACGCCGATCGAACCGTTCGCGCCAAGCCCTGTGCGCATCCCGACCACAACCTCGTCGCGCACGTCTTTTTGCAATTGGTTCAACGTATTCACGATGTTTTGCGCTTCGAACGGCGCCAGCGAACCGGAAGCGGCAGAATCGACGATGGCATCCATGACATCGCCCGTGCCGACCAGCCCGACGGCCAGCAAATCCATCAGCGCTCTCACGGGAAAATCGGCATAAGCCTGAATAACCGGGATAAGCGGCGCTGCCGTTACCGTAATGATCGTATCATCCGGGACATCCCCGAACGCGTCGGCATCATAAGTCGGCGGGGTCATATCCTGGTACATTTTTTCTTTTAGCGTACGCGGGAAAAGCGCAATCAAACCGTTTGCGACATCGGTCCAGAACGTCGCATCAAAGGCATTGCTAACAGCCGTGCCAAGCGGTACCGTGGCGCCGAACGTATAGATCTCAATCGAGCTTTGGGTATCCGCGGGGCTGCCAGGGGTACCCGTTCCAAGCAAATTTACGGTGAATTTCGTTTCCAGCGAGGCATCGCCAAGCATTTCGCCGAGCGAAGCTTCGATCGCCGGTTTGACTTCGTTGTTCCACGCATTGTCGAGTGCCGTTTGCGCCGTCAAGGCTATGTCATTGCCGGGTTGTCCGGCCAAAGCGGCCGAGCTCATTTGCAGGAAGCTGCCGCCCACTGTCGTTGCCGCTATCAGGTAGCTTTGCAATACTACGCCCGATAGATTGACAAGGCTATCGACCGGGAATTGGCAGCTGAGCGCACCGGTTGCGGCGGCGAGCGGCCAGACCGTGTCCGCCGCCCCGATTCCCAGCGAGCCGGTCAGATCGGCGCCGATTGTCACCGAACCGATCGCCCCCGGTTCGCCGGCGTTGTATAAACGGACGAAATCCAATGCGTCCATCAGGACGGTCGCGGCATCTTCCGGCTTCAACGAAACACGTCCGTTGTTTATGATAACCTCATCGGCGAGCGAATTTAACGCTCCCATCATCCGGTTGGTGATCCCGCTAACGAGCCGTGACGCATGCCCGGTCGAAACTTCGATCGAAAGCGAGACGGAAGCCTCGCCTTCCAACGTCACTTCCGCATCGAACGTTGCCGCCAAACCAAGGGAGAATTCCGCGGAGATCATCTCGTTCTTTAAGGCGCCGATTTCAAACTTGAAGTACTTGTCGTTGACCAGCGGCGCGTATCCGACCGCCGAGAAAGTGGGCGAGGTCAACGCCAGCGGCAACGAGGTATAAATGTACCCGTATCCGTCCAGCGTCACATCAAGGAAAGCGGTCGGCACATTGCCTTGATTTTGCAGGTTGTCCGCCTTTCCGCCGCACAGGTTCTCCTCGTTGGAGACGCCAAACAATGCGGCGGCATCGCCCTGATGCAACCAAACACAAATACCGATTTGCGCGCCTTGCTTTTTCGCCCATACTCTGCCCGCGTCGCCGGGAAGATCAAAGCCGAAGTTTACATCAACCGGCGCCAGTTGCAAAAGGCCAAACGCCTGCGAAGCGTCGCCCGTCGACAAAATTTGCACCAGCTGATCGCTTTTTTCCTTCTGCTGAACGGTTGGCATACCGGCGGCAAACTCCGGAAGCGGGCAATCCGGGGGATTGATCGCGTCAAAATTTCCCTTGATCAACCGGTCCGGCAGCTTCCTGTAATGCATCATTTCGCAAACCAGAAATTTCGCCGTTTCCCGCGTATGCGTCAGCGCATCTTTCCCTGCCCGCACCAGCGGATTCGTTCTTCGCATCATATTTTCGACATAATCCCGATACGTGTCAATCGGCAGCATATCCAGCACTTGCCGGCCGATTTCGTTTGCCGCATCGAGCGGATTGGGCAACGCCTCCGCCGGTTTGGGCGGAATGAAGGCGACCAATTGCAGCGCAACCAGAATGCCTGCCAAATATCGTATTATTTTTCTCATCATCGCACGACTCGCTCCTTGCTTGCACTCATTTGGATTTCATCGTAGCAAACAAAGATAAAGTCTGGATAAAGTGCGTTAATTTTGTCGCTTCATTTCGAATTTATAGCCGAATCCGCGCACGGTCTTTATGTATGTTGGGTTCGCCGGGTCGGTTTCAATTTTTTTGCGCAGATTACTGATATGCACGATGACGGTCCATTCGCCGCTTTCCTTTTCCCAGCCCCAAATCCGCTCATACAATTCCGCCACACTAAATACGCGGTTCGGATGTTTGGCCAGATAGAGCAGCAACTGCAATTCTTTGGCGGGCAGGTTGACAATCTCGCCGTTTGCCCGCACGATACAGCCGGAAAAATCAATTTGCAGCCCCGGCAAATCGACGGTGTGCATTTCGGAGCGCGCCACACGGCGTAACAACGCCTTAATTCGGGCCAGCAAAATATGCGGATCAAACGGCTTGGTCACATAATCGTCGCCGCCCGCATCAAGCCCGTTCAGAATATAATCGGCATCTTTGTGGTAGCTGACAAAAAGAATCGGCACGGCTGAGGATTCCCGGATCGTCCGGCAAAACTCCATCCCGGTCATATCAGGCAGCGTCACGTCCAGGAGGACAAGATCGGGCCCTTCCCGGCGGAAAAATTCCAGCGCCTGCCGCCCGCACCCGGCAATCGTCGGAACGCAGCCTTCCTTGCGCAAGTACAATGAAATGATTTCGCAAATATCGTTATCGTCTTCGACGATCAATATTTTCGCTCCGTTCAATTCAGCCAACCGCGGCGCCTCCCTTCAAACCGTACGCTTTGCCCCGATTTCTCCTTCCGGATGATGGACGGGCAAACGAAAATAAAACGTGCTGCCCGCCCCCACCGCGCTTTCCACACCGATTTTTCCATCATGCCTTTCGATAATTTCCTTGGCAATCGCCAACCCCAGTCCTTCCCCCGCTTCGGCATGAAGTTCGCCGCGATAGAAACGTTCAAAGACATGCGGCAGCTCGCTTTCGGCAATGCCCGGCCCGGTATCGCGGACGGATACGGTTACCCCGGCATCGTCCGCCTCGCATTGAACCGTAATCGTCCCTTCTGCCGGAGTGAATTTGGCGGCATTATACAGCAAATTCACAAACACTTGCTCGATCCGCTTCGGATCGATGCGGACAAGCGGGTCGCTCATCGCCGCGGCAGCTTCTAACTCGTTAAGCGCGAAGATGAACCCGATCCCTTTTGCGGTCAAATCGAGTTCGTATTTATTGCACAACTGACGAATAAACGTAACAAGCCGGACTGATTCGCAATGAAACTGAATTTGCCGCGACTCCAAACGGGCCAATTCGAAGAGGTCCTGAATCATGTGATCCAGATACTCCACCTTATCCCGCATCACTTGAAAATATTTTGCCGAATCCTGGCGCGCCAGTCCGTCTTCGATCACTTGCAAATAACCGCGCAACGAGGCAAGCGGATTGCCCATATCGTGCGTGATATTCGCGAGCAGCCGGCGGCGCGATTCCTCGATTTGCTTCAGCCTGGCGTTTGCTTCGTTCAGGTTCGCGTTTGCTTGCACAAGCTCTTCGGTACGTTCACGTATACTGTCTTCGAGCGTCAGATTGACCCGCCGCAATTCCGCCGACAGCGACTCGATCCGGACAAAAGAACGGGAAAATTTCAGCGAGATATTGACCGATTGCGCAAACAGATAGGCAAACATGCCAAGCGGCGACAAGTCAACCGACCGGATCAACCGTTCATACATCAAAATATCGTTCAACACGGCGAAAAAGATGATAACCAACCCGCAAAGGTGGATCAACGCGCCTTCCCTTTTTCGTACAATTGCCAACGCCAAAACGGCCATCACAACGGACAAATCGCTTATGAGCAACAATTCCTGAACGATCATCGCTTTCGTGTAAACGATCGCCGGAAAAACGACGACAAAACCGATAAACACGCCTTCGCCGGAAAGCAGCAAATTTCTCAGCAAACGCGGCAACTCTCGGGGGAACTGCGAGTGGATAAAAGCGATCAGGAAAAATGCGGCCGAATTCGCCGAAATATATTCCGTCTTGGTCGCCAAATCCCACGGTATCGCCGGGAAAAAATGAACCGCGTACGTATCGCCGACAAAAAGCGCCCTGATTCCAACCGAAAAGCACAAACAGGCAAAATAGAGCGGACCGCGGTCCGAGCGGCGGGGGAGAAAAAGGAACAAATGGTAGAGCCCCATCACGAACAAACCGGTAAAAAAAACAAGTGTCGTCGTCAGCCGCAATTCCCGGTCATGCGCGATCTGGTCGGATTCACCCAATTGGATATTTTGCCACAGACCGCCTTTGCGCTGGACAAAATTGGACACTTGCAAAACCAACTCCAGCGTAGTGCCGGACGCGCGTATCGGAACGATTTGGGCAACATTACGCGGGATCATTCGCTCTTTGTTTTCACCGACAACCCCGTTAACTGCCGCCTCCTTGCCATTGATCCACAGCCGGTAAGCCGTCGCCACGCTCGGCATATACAGCGACAACGCCCGGTGCGCGTCCGTTTCGCTCAAATGTATGACAATCCGGTATGTGGCATATCCTTGATTGGATAACCGGCGTCCGTTGATCCGATAATCGCTCCAAATACCCGGTACATCGACCAAAGCAGGCTTTGGAACATCA
>DASVDB010000099.1 GCA_036381315.1 Bacilli bacterium
ATGCGCGCCCGTTCGCTTACGGCACATATTCGCTCATCTTCATGCCCGACACAACCATTTGTTCGTTAGGATCGGGCGGCGTAATCCCGATCAGGCGGTCGATCGCCAATAAATCTTCAAAAGGATAGCGTATTTCAAGCCCGATCCCTGCTCCCCGCAGCACCGGCGAATCGGGATTTGTACCGTCCTGTCCGTTTGTGGTTGTGACGATATAGCGCAATTTTGCGCTGTCGAAGCCGGCAGCCGCCAAGCGGTTTCGGGAAGCGTCAATTGCCGCCGCATCGATATATCCGTGAGCGCCGTTCGCTCCGATTTCCAGCAAATAATCGGCTTCTTTTTGCAGCAGCGCGTGCCTCGCAATCAAAACGTGCTTGTACACAGGCGCAAACATAAACCAACAGAGAATGGCGGAAAACAAAATAAAGATGAGGATTTGCTTCATTTCGCCGCCCCCCGGTCACGGACTCATGCGGGAAATCGCCGCATTGATGTTTTGCCCGTGTTCCTTGATGGATTGTTTTACGCCTGTCGCGCCATCAATCGTGCTTTCATAGATGGCGATCACAACGAGAATCAGCATGACCATCACCAAAATGTTTTTCACCTGACATTCTCCTTTTCCCACGAATTAGACGGATAATGGGCGGTTAATTGGACAGTTGTTCGATTTTTGTCGCGGCGTTCGTCCCCTGTTGCTTGATTTTCGCCCCGATTCCGTTCGTGTCATCGGCAATGATGCTGGAAAACAATGCAGCCACCACAATGAGCATCATCACTGTGATCAAAATATTTCTCATTTGCCTTCACCTCGATTTCTCTTAAATAGTCGCATTTGTCACGAAAGCGAATCGAACAGCTTTCGCCCTTCACTGACCCATGGGTAGATGAACACCCGGAATGTGTTCAAAATCGGCAGGCCGGCCAATACAAACAGCACATAAGACGTCATTTCCTTGCGGCCTTCCCGCAGCAAATCCATCTGTTCCTTATAATCGCGTATGCGGTTGCGCAACAGTTCATAATAGTTGTGATGATGATGGCGCCTGATTGAATCGAGCGTTTCCGCAAAACTGTTGCCTTCATCGGTTGCGATCCGTTCTTTGAATGCGGAAATGGCGTTGCCGGCGTCCTGATACCACTCCGTCGTCAGCAAATACAATTCATGCCGTATATGCCTTGTCAGCGGAAGGCAACGCGTAAGCTGATAATGCAAATTTTTCCCTGTGCCGCTGAAATACAAAAGTTGCTTGCTGACAGCAAAAATCTCTTTTACGACCGCTTGTTGTCGCTTCACCTTCAACGTCTGCAAAACGAATTTGTCGAAGACCAGAACGACGGGTACGCAAAAGGCCAAGACGGCCGGCAAACACCAATACACCCCCAACGGTTCGAGCCTGAGCCGAAAAGTGAGCCAGAAAAGTCCGCCCAGAATGGCTGCGGCTGCTCCGACAATCCTGCGCATTGTTTCATAGACAATATAGGGCGTGCGAATCCCGCTATTCTTAAGCAGCTGCTTTTTCCATTCCCGCTTTTCCGCGCGAACGGGAATAAAAAGCAATCTGGCAAGAGCCCGCGGCACTTGCATTTCGCGCATTGGCGCAAGCGGACGAAAGACCCGGAACGAACGCCATGGCAACCAGGCTATGAACAGTCGAAAGCATATATAAAACAGCAACAAATACATAAGCGCGCCGGCAAACCAGGCCAGCATGCGAAGCAGCATGAGCGAATTCATGTATGTTCCACCTCCCTTATGAACTAAATCCGCCATTACAATCTTTTCATCGATAAAAAGATGCCCATGACAAACGAGGCGAAAATCAACAGCAGCGAATCCAGCAGCATATCTCTGCCCGCTTCATCCAGAACATAATAGTGATAGGCTGCCGTCGGGTTTAAACGAAAATTGATGCCGAGAAACACCGCCAGAAAAAAAATCGGCGTAAAATTGGCGATGCGAATCTCCAACAGTCTGTTCCGCTCCATTTGATCAATTCTTTTGGCCTTGCGCATATCTTCGATTAATTCCTGCAAATTGCCGGTAATATCAAGGCCTTCCAAAAGTCCGTAGCGCAAAATGTTGGCAAAGTAGTCGCCCCATATGCTGCCAAGCGCAAAAGAAAAAATGCGCAGCCCCTCATCCGGATCGGGCGCAATCGCCAAATTCCGATACAGTTGTTCAAAAAGCGGCCTGGCGGGATATTGTATCCGCCCTGCTTGCACGACGGCGTGCAGCACGGAACGAATATTTTTATGTGGCGCCAAAACGTATGCCTGATAAAATATTTCGATGGCGGACAAAAGCTCCAAACGGATGCGCATATGCAGGCCGGTCAGTTTGAAGCGCAGCCAGATGTAGGGCAAACTTCCGAACATAACTCCCAACACGATAATGCCT
>DASVDB010000100.1 GCA_036381315.1 Bacilli bacterium
CAATCGGAGCGGGCACCGTGCTGGATATTGAAATGGCCCGGCAGGCTGTTGCGGCCGGCGCGGAATTTTTGATTTCGCCCAATTTGGACGAAGAGGTGATCCGTTACGGATTGGATCACGGGTTGGATGTATGGCCCGGCGTCATGACGCCGACGGAAATTGTCCGGGCGTGGAAAGCGGGGGCATCGGCTGTGAAAGTATTCCCTTCGGGTACGCTCGGCGCGAATTATATAAAAGATATCCGCGGGCCGTTGAACCACATTCCGTTGATTGCCACCGGCGGCGTCAACCTGCAAAATATTGCGGATTATTTCAAAGCCGGCGCGGTAGCTGTCGGACTGGGCGGCAATCTGGTGAACAAAACGCTGATCAATAGCGGCAATTTTGCGGAGATCGCCCGTTTGGCAAGCCAATATGTCGCGGCTGCCCGGCAGGCTGGTGAAGCGGGATGACGGACGCGCGCGACAAGCGGGATTGCGCGGTTGACGTCGTTACGTTTGGGGAAAGCATGGTATTGTTTACCCCGATGCAGGAGACGCCGCTCGCTTACGCTTCGTTATATATCAAATCTGTGGCCGGCGCGGAAGGCAATTTCGGCGTTGGCCTTGCGAGATTAGGCAAAAAGGTGCGCTGGATCAGCCGGCTCGGCACTGATCCGTTCGGCGATTTTGTGCAATCGACGCTCGCCGGGGAAGGGCTGGACGTATCCCGCGTGATTCGCGACGAAACGCATCCGACCGCCGTATTTTTCAAGGAAAATAAAAGTGCCGGCGATCCCCGCGTGTTTTATTACCGCAAGCATTCGGCGGCAAGCCGCCTGCATCCGGACGATGTGCGGGAGGATTGGTTTTCCGATGCGCGGCATTTGCATGTCACCGGCATTACGCCGGCGCTTGGCGAGCATACCGGCGAGATGGTGATCGCGGCCATGAAGATGGCAAAAGCGCAAGGTCTTACCGTCTCGTTTGATCCGAACATCCGCTTTAAACTGTGGGATGAAGCGACTGCGCGCAGTACGCTTCTGGCCATGCTGCCGCTGTGCGATATTTTTTTGCCGGGGATCGAAGAGGCTGAATTTCTGATCGGCGAAAAGCCGGTTGAGCAATATGGCCGGGCGTTTTTGGAAATGGGTCCGAAAGTTGTGGCGTTGAAGCTGGGAGCGGAAGGATCGATCGGATTCGCCCGCGGGTTTGCGGCGAAAGCAGCCGGCTTTCCGGTGCCGCGGATCGTCGATACGGTGGGCGCCGGCGATGCGTTTGCGGCCGGTTTTATGTCGGTCATATTGGACACGGAGATCGGGCGCCTGACGGAAGAGACATTGACCGCGGCGTTGACGCGCGGAAATTTGTTGGGCTCGATGGCTACGCAATTCCGCGGCGATTGGGAAGGCTTGCCGACGCTTGCCGAAGTCGAAAGGCGTCTGGCCGGCGGCAAAGACAGAACAAGATAGAAGAAGAAAAATGCAAACTCGGCCGCGTTTGGGCGCTACCTTGCGGCCAACAAGCTGCGCGCTGGATGCTGGCCTTTACGCATCGGCGCGGCTGCGCCAATGGGCAGCCCTGTTGTTGCTGCCCGTGCAACCGGTAGCCCCGTTGCTCAAGCTTTCCGCGCTAACGGACGTATTTGCCGCTATTTTGCGAAAAAACGCTATGTGGAAATTTTAACGGACGCAGGTGCCGTTTTTTGACCGAAACCCGGCCCCAAAGCCATAAAAATAGGCAAATAAGCGCAATGGCGTCCGTTACAATTTTAAAGGCGAAAAAAATCGCCAATTAACGTCAATGGCGTCCGTTAGAGCATGTCGGCAACGTATGACGGTTAGGGCGCGCCCGAATTGGGCCGCCATGCGGCGTATGATCGCGCATACCAACAAACGGTTGGCAGCAACGCACATCCAAACCGGCCATCATGCGGCGCACGATCGGTTAACCTGCTACTTGTTGGCAGCAACGGCACATCCAAACCGGCCATCATGCGGCATACTGGCATCACAATTTTCAGCCGGAGATGTTCGCGCTAACTTTAACCCATATTGTCAAGCGGGCAATGGCTTCAAAACACGAAGACCCGCGTTGGAATACGCGGGAGCACGTCAGAACATGCTGGAACACTCTGGAACACTTTGGAACAAGAAACCAGTTGAAATTCCCCCGTGATTTTGTTATATTATGTTTTGTCGGTTTGCGGACGTGGCTCAGGGGTAGAGCATCGCCTTGCCAAGGCGAGGGTCGCGAGTTCGAATCTCGTCGTCCGCTCCATTTTTTTGTCCTTTTGTGCCCTTAGCTCAGCTGGATAGAGCGTTTGACTACGAATCAAAAGGCCGGGAGTTCGAATCTCTCAGGGCACGCCATATAAGCGCCGGATACGCGGGTGTAGTTCAATGGTAGAACTCCAGCCTTCCAAGCTGGTAGCGTGGGTTCGATTCCCATCACCCGCTCCATAAAGTTAAAATCGAGAATCCTTGTCTGACAAGGATTTTTTTATTTTGTCGAGTTTCTTGGGAATTCCGGTATCGGATGGAAATATGTCGGATATCACACCGCGGATTAGGCAGTTCCGCCAGGCGCCCTGGCTGAAGCGACAGCTGCGTGATGTTCGGACATCGATGTTATCGGTCCGCCGTTTCCCGAACATGCGGTTATGGGTGCTAATGTGTTCGCCGATCAGGGCGAGCGGTTCAATCGTGAGGGTGCTGATATGCTTAACAAGTTTCCGGTCTGCCTACATTGGTACGGAACTTTGCTGTAGACGCCGCCGTTTACCGGTTGAAATGCATCATTGCTAACAACTTGGACCTGACAGGTCTTTTTTTGTATTATAAAATAAAAAAAGATTTTTTTACGGTCTATTTTTTGTAGTAAGATATAAAAAGAAATGGATAGAGGTGGTCCGAAGGATGAGGGAAGACGAAATGCATACTGTTGCCGGTCGGACCTCCCCCAACAATTCATTAAGGCGAGATGTCCGTTTTCTCGGGAATATATTGGGCGAGGTTTTAGTGCACCAGGGAGGCCATGAACTGCTGGATCATGTTGAAAAGATCAGGGAATTGAGCAAATCCCTGCGGGCGAATTTTTCCACCGAATTGTATGAGGAATTTAAAGCAACAATAAATTCGTTGAAGCCGGAGTTCAGACATCTGGTTATTCGCGCGTTTGCGATTTATTTTCAGTTGGTCAATATTGCCGAGCAAATTCACCGCATTCGCCGAAAGCGCGACTATGAACGTTCGGCGGGGGAGAATGTGCAGCCGGGCTCGATTGAAAGCGCGGTTATCGATTTGAAGGAAAAAGGCGTATTATCCGATGAAATTCGCGAGATGCTGGACGGCATTTCGCTTGAGTTGGTTATGACCGCGCATCCGACGGAAGCGATGCGGAGGGCCATTCTGGACATTCACCAACGGATTGCGCAAGATATGCTGGAACTGGACAATCCGACATTGACGTTCAAAGAGCGCGAGCTTTTGCGCGGCAAACTGCGGAATGAAGTGTTGACGCTCTGGCAGACGGATGAACTACGTGACCGCAAGCCGACCGTCATCGACGAAGTACGCAACGGGCTTTATTATTTTGACGAAACGCTGTTTGAAGTACTGCCAAGCGTTTATGAAGAATTGGAAAACTGCTTGAACAAATATTACCCTGAGCAAGACTGGCATGTGCCCACTTATTTGCGTTTCGGGTCGTGGATCGGCGGCGACCGCGACGGCAACCCGTCCGTGACGGCGGAAGTCACCTGGAAAACCCTTACCATGCACCGTCATTTGGCACTGAAAAAATATGCGGAAAACATCAGGAAACTCATGCGTTTGATGACGTTCAGCGCTTCCATCGTCACGGTGACGGATGAGTTGAAGGAATCGATCCGATCAGACAGGGAAAATATCAACAGCAAATCGGAAGATATATGGCGCAACGATAAAGAGCCTTATCGCGTCAAGCTTTCCTGTATGCTGGAGAAAATCCAGAACACTGAAAACAACGCGGACGTAAATCCGCGGGCAAAATACATGTCGGCTGAAGAATTGCGGGCGGATCTGGAAATTATCGACCGCAGTCTGCGGTTTCATTTTGCCGACTTTGTTGCCGACACACAATTGAAAAGATTAATCCGCCAGGTTGAGTTGTTCGGTTTTCATCTGGCTACGCTGGACGTCAGGCAGCACAGCAAGGAACATGAACTGGCGCTTAGTGAAATTTTGCAGAAGATGGGCATTCTATCCGATTACGGAAAGCTTGGGGAAGCCGAAAAGATTGATTTGCTCCACCGGCTGCTGCAAGACCAGCGCCCTTTGACTTCGCCCTATACGGAATATTCGGAAGCGACGCAAGAGTGCCTGAATTTGTTCCGCATGATCAAAGCGGCGCAACAGGAGTTTGGCGCGGAGTGCATCAAAAGCTATCTGATCAGCATGACGCAGGGCGCCAGCGATTTATTGGAAGTGCTGCTTCTGGCGAAAGAAGCGGGCCTGTACGGCAGGCATATGGACGGGAAAGTGTTCTGCACGCTGCAGCCTGTTCCGTTATTTGAAACAATCGACGATTTGCATGCCGCGCCGGATATCATGCGGTCGTTATTCGCCTTGCCGGCCTACCGGGAAAGCGTGAAAGCGTTTGGCGAGCTGCAGGAAATCATGCTCGGCTATTCCGACAGCAACAAAGACGGCGGCGTCGTAACGGCAAACTGGGAGCTGCGCGTCGCCATGCTGACGATCACCGAAGCGGCCAACGAAGCGGGGGTCAAACTGAAATTTTTCCACGGTCGCGGCGGCGCGTTAGGCCGCGGCGGGATGCCGCTAAACCGCAGTATCGTCGCCCAACCGTCGCATACGATCGGCGGCGGCATCAAGATTACGGAGCAGGGCGAAGTTTTGTCCTCCCGCTATTCCATGCGGGGAATTGCCTACCGCAGCCTGGAGCAGGCGACTTCGGCGCTATTGTCGGCGGCCATGCAGGCGCGCCATCCGCAATCGATTTTGCAGGAACACGAATGGGAAAACATCATGCGGGACATTTCCGCAACCGCGCTGCGCAAATATCAGGATTTGGTATTCCGCGAGCCGAACTTCGTGGAATTTTTCAAGGAATCCACGCCATAGCCGGAAATTGGCGAGCTAAACATCGGCTCGCGCCCGTCCAAACGGAAAAACAGCGATCGGCTCGAAGATTTGCGGGCCATTCCGTGGATGTTCGCCTGGACGCAAAGCCGCTACTTGATGCCGGCGTGGTATGCCGCAGGAACCGGATTGTTGTCGTTTTATAACAATAACGAGGACAACCTGCGGATATTGCGGGAAATGTACGCAAAATGGCCGTTCTTCAGTTCCTTGATCGACAATCTGCAAATGGCTTTGGCCAAGTCGGATTTGCTTATTTCCAAAGAATACGCCGCAATGACGAAAGACGAACAGGTGCGCACGCGGATCTTCGGGCAAATTATGGACGAATACAGGCTGACGAAGGACATGCTGCTTAAAGTGACAGGACAAAAAGAAATCCTCGACAACGTTCCGGTCATTCAGGAATCGGTTCGCTTGCGCAATCCTTATGTCGATCCGCTCAGCTACTTGCAAGTGCGCTTGTTGGCGGAACTGCGATCTTTGCGGGAAAAAGGAGAAGATGACGCCAATCTGCTGCGTGAAGTGCTGCTGACGATTAACGGAATCGCCGCCGGACTTCGCAATACGGGCTGATCGTCAATTCGAATCATGGTAAAATTGCGTCTCAACAAATGGGCTGCCGCTCTTCTCGTTTTGGTCGGGGCGTCCAGCTACGGCTTTTTGTCACCGGTAATCAAACTGGCCTATCAATCCGGATTTAGCGATGCGCAGGTTACGGCTAGCCAAATCATCTGGGGAACGATTCTGACTTGGGGCATTCTGCTTTTCAGGCCCAAGGATTGGACAAACCCTTTCCGCGGCCCGTGGTTGCGTTTGGCGTTCATCGGCATTTTTGGCCTGGCCATGACGACCGTAGTGCTCAATTTTGCCCTGCATTATTTGCCGGTATCCTTTTCCGTCGTGCTTTTGTTTCAGTTCACCTGGATTACACTTGTCATCGAATCCGTAATCGCCCGCAAGATGCCCCGTCCGAAGCAAATCGGTTCGGTTGCCGTCATTCTGGCTGGCACTTTTCTGGCAGTGAACATGACCGCCGCCGACCTGCACAACGTACAACCCGTTGGCATTCTGCTCGGATTGGCGTCGGCGGTGACATATAGCGCATTTATCATGATGACGGGCAGGCTGAATACGAAAATGGCCCCCGTCATGCGCTCGGCGGTGATGCTGACCGCCGCGCTGCCGATTGCAGCCTTTTTGGCGCCGGTACAGTCGCTCGTGCGGCCCGGGATGTGGCCGCTCATGCTTTGGGGCATCCTGGCCGGAATTTTGGGGCAGGTCATCCCGACGATTTGCTATAATGTCGGCATTCCGGTCATCGGCGGCTCCCTGTCCGCGGTGCTCGGTTCCATCGAGCTTCCCGTTGCCGTATTGGCATCGAGCCTGATAGTGGGCGAAAAGGTGCATGCGTGGCAGTGGTTCGGCATCATTTTAATCGTTGCGGGCATTGCGCTCGCGGAATTGAAGACAGGGAAAAAAGTCATACGCAATATGCAGGAGGAGTCCAGGTGAATGTTTTGGAAACAAGGCTGGCCAAGCTGGCCAAGAGAGGAGACCGCAACGCGTTTTCCGAACTCGTTCGTCTATACAGCACCAAAATATTTCATCTGGCTTACCGCATGCTGAACAATCGGCAAGAAGCCGAGGATGTTGTTCAGGACACCTGTTTGCGCGTTTACCGCAATCTGGATAAATATGATCCCGAGCAAAGGTTTTCCACATGGATTTACCGCATTGCCACCAATCTTTGCATTGACCGCCTGCGCAGACGAAAAGGGCAATATTCGCTCGACGCCGATTTGCCGGAAGGGGACGGCCTGGATTGGCATTCCATGTTGGCAAGCGAGGAAAGAGGACCGGAGAGCAGTTTGCTCCTGTCGGAAACGCAAGCGAAAGTGCGCAAAGCGATCAATACGCTCCCGCAAAAATATAAAGCGGTCGTTGTGCTGCGCTACTTGCAGGACTTATCGCTTCAGGAGATCAGCGAAATTTTGGGACTTCCGGTTACAACGATCAAAACGAGAGTGCACCGCGGGCGGGAATACCTGCGCAAGAAGCTGGAGGAAGATCATTTAATCTGAATTTGAAACAATCTTCAGTAAGAAACGTATGGTATAGCACGAGCAGTTTGAGTTACGGAAGGAGCGGCCGAAAGTGGA
>DASVDB010000101.1 GCA_036381315.1 Bacilli bacterium
GGAGTGCGGTCCAAACAAAAACGCGCCCATCTCAAAAGCCACAAACGGCGCGACGATATGGACGGAACCAAACAAGAAGAGCATCGGCAACGGCTTGCGAAACGCATCCCCCAATTGCCGAAATGTGCCTCCCAACCCGAGCACCAGTGTCAAAAAAGCAAACAGCCACGGCACAAGCCAAACGAGTTGCGCCAAGTCGCGGTAAAAAACAAACCCGACCACCAAAGACGCCGGGATTAGCAAAAACATATGACGTTCCATCCATTTATTTGAACGCAGTCCAAAACGCGCTACTGATTGAGGCATCGCTTCATTTCGCCACCTTCACGTCAAGTCAATTCATCGATTGTTTTATCAAAGCCGGATGCCATTGTTTTGAGAAAATAATCCACTTCCGGCATGTCCAGTTTTTTAAGCGATGCCGCCAATTGCTTCTCCGCGACGGAGAACTCTTTATTTCCCGCGGAGATTTCGGATTTGCATTTCAGGTAGGCGGCGATCAAGTCGCTTGCCTTTACCCATCTGTAGATTTCCGGATCATGCTCCTGCACGAGGGGGCGATATGTTTTTTTCAATTGTTCCGGCAGCATCTGCATCAACCGCTCCGCAGCCGTCCGCTCGATTTCCCGAAAATGGCGCAACAGCACTTCATTGCTGTGTTTGACCGGATGCGCCACATCGCCGACAAACACTTCCGTCGCGTCATGAAACAAAGCCAGCGCGACAACTTTTTCGGTCGGAATCTCTTTGTGAAAAATCTCGTTTCCAATCGTGCACAGCATGTGCGAGATGACCGCAACATCGAAGGAATGCACAGCCACAGATTCTTTATGCGTATTGCGCATCAGACTCCAGCGCTCAATATACCGCAGACGATATAGAAATGTAAAAAAATCGTAACCCACCGCATTTCCTCCCAATGCCAAGGCGCCCGAACGGATCGGGCGCCAACAGCATAGCTGCATGCAAAAGGAATCCGCAAATTCCTTTTTAGCCTTCCACCACTTTTATCACGTTGCGGACCGACTGCGCCGATTTTTCCAGCGCCGCTTTTTCCTCGGCGGTCAGTTCCAGTTCGAAGATTTTTTCGATACCGTCGCCGCCCAAAAGCGTCGGCACTCCCATGAACAATTGATTGTAGCCGTATTCGCCTTCAAGCAAGGCAATTGCCGGAATAATCCGCTTCTTATCCTTGATGATCGCTTCCGTCATTTGCACGAGCGATGCGGCCGGCGCGTAGTAGGCGCTGCCGTTGCCGAGCAAATTGACGATTTCGCCGCCGCCCGTACGGGTGCGCTGCACGATCGCGTCGATGCGGTCTTTCGGCAGCAGTTTTTCCAGCGGAATACCGCCGACGTTGGAATAACGGACCAACGGCACCATATCATCGCCGTGGCCGCCCAGCACAAACCCGCGCACATCCTCGACGGAAACGTGCAGCTCCTGGGCGATGAACGTGCAATAACGGGCCGTATCCAGTACGCCGGATTGGCCGATCACCCGGTTTTTCGGAAACCCGAGCGTTTTGTACGCCACATAGGTCATTGCATCGACCGGGTTGCTCAAGATAATGACATAGGCGTTCGGGCAATACGTTTTTACATGCTCGCAAACCGATTTCATGATGCCGGCGTTGGTGTTGACCAGATCGTCGCGGCTCATCCCGGGTTTGCGGGCGATACCGGCGGTAATAATGACAACGTCCGAACCTTGCGCGTCTTCATAGTTGGCGGAACCGGTAATGTTGCTGTCCGCTCCGATAACCGGCGTTGCTTCCAGCATATCCAACGCTTTTCCCTTTGTCGGGTTTTCCAACTGCGGGATGTCGATCAGCACGACATCCCCCAATTCTTTTTGCGCGAGCATCAAGGCTGTAGTTGCACCGGTAAAGCCGGCGCCGACGACGGTGATTTTTCTCCGTTTGATGGCCATACATCCAACACCTCCAAAATTTTCGGAAAATCAATCCATGTTTTTGATGATCAAATCGCCGAATTGCGAGCACTTCACTTCGGTTGCGCCTTCCATCAGGCGGGCGAAGTCGTACGTAACCGTCTTGTTGTTGATGGATGTCTCAAGCCCTTTATAGATCAGATCGGCTGCTTCCTGCCAGCCCAAATGTTCCAGCATCAGCACGCCCGACAAAATAACCGATCCCGGATTGACCACGTCAAGGCCGGCATATTTCGGGGCTGTGCCGTGCGTCGCTTCAAAAATGGCATGGCCGGTAATATAGTTGATGTTCGCTCCCGGCGCGATGCCGATTCCGCCTACCTGCGCGGCAAGCGCATCGGAAATATAGTCGCCGTTCAGGTTCATCGTGGCGATCACGTCGAATTCCGCCGGACGGGTCAACACCTGCTGCAGCGTGATATCGGCAATTGCGTCCTTGATAATGATTTTGCCAGCCGCTTCGGCCTCTTTTTGCGCCTTGTTGGCGGCTTCCGCGCCTTGTTCCGCTTTGATGCGGTCGTATTGGCCCCAGGTGAAAGTTTGCTCGCCGTATTCCTGTTCCGCGACTTCATAACCCCAGTTTTTAAACGCGCCTTCGGTAAATTTCATGATGTTGCCTTTGTGGACGATCGTAACGCTTTTGCGTTTATGCTTGATCGCATATTCGATGGCGGAACGGATCAGGCGTTTTGTGCCTTCTTCCGACACCGGTTTGATGCCGATACCGGACGTTTCGGGGAAACGGATCTTTTTAACGCCCATTTCTTTTTGCAGAAATTCGATCACCTTTTTCACTTCCGGCGAACCGGACGCCCATTCGATACCGGCATAAATGTCTTCCGTATTTTCGCGGAAAATGACCATATTGACAAGCTCCGGATGTTTTACCGGAGACGGAACGCCTTGGAAATAACGGACCGGGCGCAGGCAAACATAAAGATCAAGCTCCTGGCGCAGCGCCACGTTGAGCGAACGGATTCCGCCGCCGATCGGCGTGGTCAACGGCCCTTTAATCGCCACAATATATTCCCGAATAGCCGTCAGGGTGTCCTCCGGCAACCATTCGTTGAATTTGTTGAAGGCTTTTTCACCTGCATACACTTCGTACCAAGCGATTTTCTTTTCGCCTTTGTACGCTTTTTCCACCGCCGCATCCAGAACGCGCTTGGCCGCTGCCCAAATGTCCGGGCCTGTGCCGTCGCCTTCGATAAACGGAATGATCGGGTTGTTCGGAACTTGCAGTTTCCCGTTTTGGATTGTAATTTTCGCGCCCTCAACAGGTGCGGCATAGTGTTTAAACTGAACCATCGTTTTTCCTCCTAAGTATGTTGATCGGTCTGTTAATTGCGTTGTTCAATCGGGATGTAATGTTGATTTGTCGGTCCTACATATTCAGCGCGGGGACGAATGAGCCGGTTGTTGGCATATTGCTCCAGAATATGGGCTGTCCAACCGGACACCCGGCTTAAGGCGAAAATCGGCGTAAACAAATCGCGGGGGATTCCCAAAATGGTATAGACGGAAGCGGAATAAAAGTCCACATTGGGCTTTAGGCCTTTCAGTTCGGACATCATTCCTTCGATTTTAACCGACATGTTGTACCAGTTCAGATTGCCGGTTAATTTGCCAAGTTCGTAGGACATTTTTTGCAGATGCTTGGCCCGCGGATCGCCGTTTTTATAGACGCGGTGGCCGAATCCCATGATTTTTTCCTTATTCTTCAGCTTTTCATGAATAAACGATTCCACTTTGTCAATGGAGCCGATCTGCTCCAGCATCGCCATCACCGCCTCGTTGGCCCCGCCATGCAACGGTCCTTTCAACGCGCCGATTGCCGACGTTACGCCGGAATACAAGTCGGACAACGTGGCCACCGTTACTCTTGCGGCAAATGTCGAGGCATTCAATTCGTGGTCGGCATGCAGCACAAGCGCTTTATTGAACGCCTGCACGGCAACGTCTTGCGGTTCCGCGCCAGTCAGCATGTACAAAAACTGCGCGGCAAACGACAAACCTTTTTGCGGTGCGACAGGTTCCTTGCCTTCGCGAATTCGCGCAAAAGCGGCGATTATGGCCGGAATCCTTGCTTGCAACCGCACGGCCTTGCGTAGGTTGGCGGCTTCACTCATTTCATCTGCCTCTGCGTCGTAAAAAGCCAAACTTGAAACTGTCGTGCGCAGCATCGTCATTGCATTTATATTGCGGGGAATAGCCTTGATTTGGGCAATAATCGGTTCGGGCAAGACTGCGCTTTCAAAAAGTTCTTGCCTTATACTCGCCAGTTCTCTGCTGTTGGGAAGCTTGCCATGCCAAAGCAAATACACAACTTCTTCAAATAATGCATGCTCGGCAAGTTCATCAATATCGATTCCGCGGTAGGTTAACACACCGTCAATAATCGAACTGATCGCAGAGGTTGTGGCAATGATGCCTTCCAGACCTTTTGTAACCGTCATTCACAATTCTCTCCTTTGGCATATTATCAGTCCGACCGGCTCCGGGATGCTCGTCCCGCTCGTCCGGTTCAGGACACAATCTGAAAAAAGTGATGTACAGCGTCTGACCAACCCAATGAACATCATACTTGATTTTGAACAATAAGTGAACATTGACAGAAGAAAATGACATAAAATTTCATTATCACAGTTAAAAAGATTTTTTTGTCAGTTCATCTCACTATGAGATGAAGTGCAAGCGCCACTGCAGAAAAAAAACAATCCATAATATATTGTGCGTTTCCGGCACGTATTTTCATTCGTGAAATTTTGCCTGAGCCAACTGTCAAGGCTAAAACCTGCTTAAAAAGCAACCTGTGGCGAAAGCCCCCGAACCTTGCCGACGGTTATCGGTCGTTTTGCCGGCTTGCGGCCTTTTGAGCTTGGAAACCCGGCCGGTTAGTCGGCCTGCTGCCTTTTGAGCTTGGAAGCCCGGCCGGTTAGTCGGCCTGCTGCCGGCCCCTATAGCGGCAAAAATGCTGATATAGCGCCTCTTGCAAAGCGAATCCGCGCCTATAACGGCAAAAGTGCGGATATAGCGCCTCATGCATGCGGGAAATCCTCCTGTATAAATGACGGAAAAACCGTTTATCTGATCTTATGTCGGAAAAACTCCCATATAAATTCGCCGTTTTTCAGCTATTAGCTGTTTTCGGAGAATTATGCGGGAGGTTTTCCGGCATAATTTCATTTTTGCGTAAATTTGCCGAAAATAACGGGAGGTTTTCCCGCATACAGCCGAGGCGCACGAATTTCACCTGGTTACCGATAGCGGATCGGACGCAAAAAATCGGAAACAATATGGACAAATAGCCGCTGTGGCGCCCGTTAAAATTTCAAATCAGCCTTTTTTCGGCAAATAGCCTCTGCTACGACCGATAGTGTCGTGCGGGATTGTGATCCCCCATTTTTGCGATACGCAAGGAGGCAATTCCCCCACATTTGCGTTGCTTAAGGAGGCGGTTTACCCTGTTTTGGCGCTGTGCGGGGTGGTGGTCGCCCGTTTTGGCGTTGGGCAGTAGCCGGCAACATAAAAGCCGTCTTTTGGCGTTAAGACGGCTTGGCTTAATCCGGATTGTTAGTCGTTTTCAAGCGGACGTGGTCATGTCTCCACGAACGACCGCAACGGTCTTATGGGGAATCGAACATCCATTCACGAATAGACATAACCAATAATCGAAAGTTGCGGGCAACGATGAGGCACCAAGGTTTGTTCCCACCGGTTATCATCAGCCTTCCCTTTTCGCTTGCCCTGCCCGTTTATACCAACGGACTACCTGATACGGCCGCCAAAGGTAGGGCAGCGGGAAGCTCACAAGGTGCACGAGCCGGGTAAACGGGAACAAGGCAAGGAGGATGAACCCGCCAAGCATGTGGATCCTGATCACCAGGGGAAGAGAGCTTACATATTCATGCTTCGGCTGCAGGACCAATAACGAATGGATCCACGGGACAGCCGTTGTGGTGAACCACTGCGCGCCCCAGCGATTGAATATCGCGATATATATGCCCGAACCGATTTGCCACAGCAAAAATGCGAGCAGCACAACGTCCATGGGCGTTGTCAGGGAGCGAATTCTGCTGTCGCTAAATCGGCGGTAAAGCAGCACCAGCAATCCCAGCAATGCCCATATGGCGAAAGATAATCCGATCACCTCCATCGTGTACAGGCGAAGCGTATCACTGACCAGATATTTCCATGTTCCCGAGAAAATAATCGCAAACAGATGCGCGAGCAAAATGAGAATGATGCCGTAATGAAACGGAACGGAGCCCCAAAACAGCTTGCGTTTCTCCAGAAATTCCGTGGACAGGCTGGAGTAGGTAAACCGGTGCAGCATAAACCGATACACCCCTACGACTACCGCCAACACGACGGCCACATACGGAAAAGCGACAAACAGAACAAGGTTAAACATAAATTCTCACCCCATTTTTATTTTGCCGGCTTGGGAAAAATCACTATGTGCGGACAGCCACGACGCGAGGCTTTGCAGCAAATGTTTGTAAGGATTCGGCGCCGCGGCAAAGGCCGCAACCATTTTATCCACTCCCGGAAGCACAATCAGGGTTAACAATTCCGCATACACTTCCCGCTCTTGTTCGCGCTTCGACAGCAATGCGCACAGCTTAAGCACGCACGAAAGATGATCGGGGATCTCCGCGCCTTCCGACAATCCGACGCGCCGATACTCTTCGCGCAACATCGCCATCAGCGACCCGCGCTTATAGCTTTCGCCGAACAGTTGAAAACCAAGGTGCGGAGAGCAAACCGGCAGCAAATCGAATGTGCGCGTGAACAGCTCTTGCAGTTCGGCGACACTGGCGTGTTCGACCCCGTCGCCAAATTTCGCCAGCTGGTTAAGCGCGGATTCGGCGTTGCCGCAATCCCGCAGCTTTCGCGCCAAGCTATGAATCTCCGGAACGATAAGCTCATTCGGGTATTCCGTCAATCGGGCGTACAATTCCAAAATCGGCCACACCGATCATAACCCCCTCTTGGGCACAAGCGAGAAGCCAAAGCCCGTTTCCCCGCGTCTGCTTAACGGATCCAGCATGCTCTCAAACGGGTTGCCGGCATGTTCGGATTCTCTTTGGTACGGAGGCAGAACAAAACGATCTTCAAAGGTGGGCAGCGAGGTCAATTTGTGAATGGCTTCGGCCTCCTCCGCGGTCATATTCGCCCGCTTAAGTGCCGCTTGAACTTTGTCATCGCTATATTCATCTACTTCCTGCGAGCGCATGAATATGCGCACAGCCATCAATTTCCGGTAAACGTCCTCGATCAAGGGGACATTTCCCGCGGAAAACAAACTCGCCATGTAGCGCATCGGCAGGCGGTAATGTTCCATATCGGCGAAAATGTCTTCCCCGGCGGTTTCATATTGGCCGTTTTTGTTAAACGCCATTACCGGCAACAGCGGCGGAATATAGAACAGCATCGGCAATGTGCGGAATTCCGCATGCAGCGGCAGCGCGATCTGCCACTCTTTCACGAACTTGTAAACGGGGGATTTTTGCGCGGCCTTGATCCATTCGTCGCCGATCCCGTTCGCCTTGGCGCCCGCGATAACCTCGGGATCATGCGGATCGAGAATCAGCTCGCGTTGCTTCTCCACCAATTCCCAATTGTCCACCTTGACGGCGCCCGGAATTTTTTCCGCGTCGTACAGGACAACGCCCAGATAGCGGATACGGCCTACGCAGGAGTGGAAACAAGCGGGCGCCTGACCGCTCTCCAGCCTGGGAAAACATAAAATGCATTTCTCCGATTTGCCGGTATTCCAGTTGTAAAATGTTTTTTTATAGGGGCACGCCGTCACGCACATTCGCCAGCCGCGGCATTTTTCCTGATCGATCAGGACGATCCCGTCTTCGCCGCGCTTATAGATGGCGCCGCTCGGGCAGGCCGCTGCGCAGGCGGGATTGACACAGTGGTTGCAGATGCGCGGCAAATAGAAAAATACCATCCGCTCCACATCCAACAGCTTTTCCCTTTGTTCCTCCGTCAGTTTGTACAAATTGATATCATTCGCCGCATACAGGGGCGAGCCGCTCAAGTCGTCGTCCCAGTTCGGGCCCGCTTCAATATCCACCGGTTCCCCGGTTACCATGGAAATGGGGCGCGCGGTGGGCTGGTCGTCGATTTTCGCCGCTTCAAAGAGTTCCCGATATTGGTAAGTCCACGGGGTATAGTAATCGTCCATTTCCGGAAGGTTGGGGTTGTAAAAAATATTCGTCAACGTTCCCAGCTTGCCTTGATGCTTTAACGTGATCCTGCCAGTCTTCCGGTTGTACTCCCAACCGCCCTGATACTTGGACTGGTTCTCCCACTGCGTGGGATACCCCGTTCCCGGCTTCGTCTCGACATTGTTCCACCACATGTATTCCGCGCCTTTGCGGTCCGTCCACAGATTTTTGCACGCAACGGTGCAGGTGTGGCAGCCGATACATTTGTCAAGGTGAAACACCATCGATACCTGTCTTCTCACATTCATGTCCGTATCCTCCCTATAGGAATGGTTACCACTCCAGTTTTTTCAGCTTTTTGACGATGACAAAGGTGTCCCGATTGGGTCCCACCGGTCCCCAGTAATTGAAATGGAAAGTGAATTGTCCGTAACCGCCGGCCAGAAATACCGGATTCAGCTTGACGCGGGTCAAACTGTTGTGGCCGCCGCCGCGGCGTTTGCCCCGCTCCTGCGACTTCGGCACGGAAATCGTCCGCTCCGGCGAATGATACACAATGCACGTTCCGCGTTGAATCCGCGCGCTGACGACGGCCCGCGTAACCAGCACGCCGTTGTCGTTCAACACTTCCACCCAATCGTTGTCGACAATCCCCAATTCTTTGGCGTCCTTGTCATTCAGCCAGCACGGCTCGATGCCCCGCGACAGGGTCAACATTCGGTGATTGTCATAGTAGGTGGAGTGGATATGCCATTTCCCATGGGGGGTCAAATAATTCAGCACCATGGCCTTGTCGTCCTGCCCGGTTTTGCTTAGTTCGCCAGTTTTGCGGAAATGCAGTTTCGCTTTGTACGTGGGCAGGTGCTCGCCAAAATCAATGTACCAGGGATGATCCATATAGAAATGCTGTCTGCCCGTCAGTGTCCGCCACGGCACCAACTTTTCCACATTCAGCGTATAGGCCGCATAGGCGCGGCCGCCGTCCATCAGCCCCGACCAGCACGGGCTGTTCAGCAATCGGCGGGGCTGCCGCTGCAACTCCTGGAACGTCAACCGCTGATCCCGCATGCCCGCGGCCAAATCTGCAAGCGGCAGCCCGACTTTTTCCTCGTCATGTTGAAATCCGCGGTACGCCAGCTCGCCATTGGTTTCCGGAGCCAGGTGCAGCAGCAAATTGGCGGCAGAAAGCGCTTCGCTTACAGACGGATATGTTTCGCCGTTCCATGTTTCCACCGGAGCCTTTTCCTTCAGTTCGTCATAGAAATCCGCGATCTCGATATGCGCTCCATGCGCGCCGACGCCGTTTTTTCGGGCCAGGGGGCCAAACGAAATGAAGCGGTTGTACAGGTTTACATAATCGCGTTCGACGACGACCAGTTTCGCCATCGTTTTTCCGGGGACCGGCTCGCATTCGCCCAAGCCCCAATCCTTAACATCCTGCTGGGCCAGCTCATCCGGCGTGTCGTGCTGCAGCGGAACGGCGACAATATCTTTCACCGGCTCGGGAAAATGGGTTTGCGCCAATTCGCTCACCGACCTGGCGATCAGCTTGAAGATTTCCCAGTCGCTTTTCGACTCCCAGCAAGGCGAAACGGCTTCGCCCAACGGATGAATATACGAGTGCATATCGGTCGTGTTCAAATCGTTCTTTTCGTACCAGGTTGCCGTGGGCAGCACAATATCCGAATAAAGGGCCGACGTGTCCATCCGGAAGTTGATGTCGACGATCAGATCCATTTTTCCTTCCGGCGCTTTTTTCCGCCAGTCGATTTCGCGGACATTGCCGTTTACCTGTTCATCCGCAATGGCGTTTGTATGGGTGCCCAGATAGTGCTTCAGGAAATATTCGTGACCTTTGGCGCTCGCCATCAAGGCGTTTCCCCGCCAAATAAACCATACGCGCGGCCAGTTTTCCGGAGCGTCGGGGTCCTCCACGGCAAACTTGAGCTGTTTATTTTTCAACCGCCCGGTCACATAGGCGACGATCTCCTGATCGTTCTGCGCGCCGGCAGCGACCGCTTCCTGCACCAGCTTAAGCGTGTTTTTGTTAAATTGCGGGTAAAACGGCATCCAGCCCATGCGCACCGCTTTGACGATCAAATCGGCGGTATGCCCTTTCGCGTAATGCGCATCGTCCGGCACATTCGCGTACTCGGAAAATTCCTTGTCGTACCGCCACTGGTCGCTGTTGATGTAATGCCAGATCGGCCCCTGCTGCAGCCGGGCGGGCTTGACCCAATCGGCGGCCATGGCAAGCGTGCTCCAGGGCGCGACCAAAGCCAGCTTTTCCTGCCCGACATAGTGATTCAGCCCGCCGCCGTTCACGCCGCAGCAGCCGCACAGAATAAGCGCCGTGGCGGGCGCGCGGTAGGACAAATTGTTGTTGTACCAATGGTTGATGCCGGCGCCGATAATGACCATCGATTTGCCTTTCGTGACCTCGGCGTTATGGGCAAATTCCCGGGCAAACCGGATCAGCGTGTCCCTGCCGATTCCCGTAAAGCTTTCCTGCCAGGCCGGCGTGTAGGGGACAGGATCGTCATAATCCGCGGGATAATCCCCCGCAAGGCCCCGGTCCACTCCAAATTGCGCCATCAGCAGGTCAAAAACGGTGGCCACCGGCACCCGTTCCCCCGTGGCCCGCTCCATATAGCGCACCGGAACGCCGCGATGCAAAGTTCTGCCTTCGGCGAACGCATCGAACCTGACCGGCAACACGCCGTCCGCATCCTCGATCAAAGTAAGCTCGGGGGCGATTGCGGAGTCGTCCAGGCCATCCTGCATTTGCAAATTCCATTTGCCCTTTTCGCTGCCCCAGCGAAATCCGATCGTGCCTTTGGGCATTTTCGGCTCTTTCGTGTGCTTGTCGAAAACGACAAACTTCCACCGGCTGTTTTCCACTTCCCGGTATTTGCCCAAATCTCCGGCGCGGATCATTTGTTTCGGCGCATAGGTGACGCTGCCGTTTTCCCAGGTTTTTTCCGCCGCCAATTCAATGAGAAACGGCGAATCGGTATATTTTTGCAAATATTCCGTAAAATACGGAACCTGCCGCCGGGCATGGAATTCGGTAAGAATCACATGGTTGACCGCCATCCAGAAGGCGGTGTCCTGGCCTGCTTTTATCGGCAGCCACTGATCGGAGAATTTGGCCACCTGACTGAAATCGGGCGCCAGCACAACGAATTTGGCCCCTTTGTGGCGCGCTTCGGAAATGAAGTGAACGTCCGGCGTCCGGGTCATATTCAAGTTTGACCCCATGGATACGATGAAGCGCGAATTATACCAGTCGGCGCTTTCGCAAACGTCCGTCTGCTCGCCCCAAATTTCCGGAAAGGCGTTCGGCAAATCGCAATACCAGTCGTAAAAGCTTAAATTCATACCGCCAAACAGCTGCAAAAAGCGCGAACCCGCCGCATAACTCAAGTACGACATGGCGGGAATCGGCGAGAAGCCCACCACTCTGTCCGGGCCGTATTTTTTCAGCGTATACATATTCGCCGCCGCGATCACTTCCAATACTTCATCCCAACCGGAACGGCGAAACCCGCCTTTACCCCGCGATTGCTGGTAGCGCTTGCGGTTTGCTTCATTTTCCACAATGGATGCCCATGCTTCCACCGGATCCTGGTATTGCCGTTT
>DASVDB010000102.1 GCA_036381315.1 Bacilli bacterium
GTTGGATGTGCCTTTGGCGCACAATCGTTGTGGTATAATGGAAACATATTTAGGAGCGCGATGCAACAGACGATCGGGATTCGGGCAGTCTTAACCGTCGGTCGAGGGCCGACAAGACAGACGAACCGGGCCAGCGAACCGGGCCGACGATTTCGCGTTCTGCCAGAAAGGCTTCAGGAGGAGAAAATTCGATGCAAAATGTGGTTCCAATCGCGTGGCTGGCAGCCAAATTGGCCAGTGATGGCGACAAGCCGGTTATTGTCGACTGCCGTTTCGATCTGGCCGATCCCGCGGCGGGGAAAGCGGCTTACGATGACGGGCATATTCCCGGAGCCGTCTATATGCATCTGGAACGCGACTTGTCAGGTCCCGTTGGCGAACATGGCGGCAGGCACCCTTTGCCCGCGGCCGATTCACTGGCCAGGCTGTTTGGGCAAGCGGGGATCGGCAATGATACGGTCGTCGTCGCCTATGACGACCAAGGCGGGGCGTTCGCCTCGCGGCTATGGTGGATGCTGAAATATGTCGGGCATGATGCGGTAGCGGTGCTGGAACAAGGCTTTTCCGCCTGGAAGCGGGCCGGATATCCCGTGACGCGGGATGTCGAGCCGCATCCTGCCAAGGCGTTTGCCGCAAATGTGCGCCCGGACATGCTGCTATCGATGCGCGAGGTAAAGGAACGTTTGCACCGAGACGATGTTGTGTTGCTCGACTCCCGGGATGGCGCGAGATATCGGGGGGAGGCCGAGCCGATTGATCCGGTGGCGGGGCATATTCCCGGGGCGAAGAATGCCTTTTGGAAAGAAGGATTGCGTCCGGACGGCAGCTGGAAAACGCCCGCGGAGCAACAGGCGAGATTTGGCGCGATTGCCCCCGATAAAGAAGTGGTCGTCTACTGCGGTTCCGGTGTAACCGCCTGCCCCAACGTGATCGCGCTGATTGACGCGGGGTTCAGGAACGTCAAGCTTTACGGCGGCAGCTGGAGCGATTGGTGCTCGTACAAGGACAATCCGATCGCGACAGGGGAAGAGTAGGAGCCGGGCGGCCGCCTCAGATGTAGGTTTGAGTTGCGTGTTGAATTCCGTGTGGGCGACATAAGCTCAGAGTCCGCGCCGACAGCGGGTTTGGGACTTTGTTTCGTATCGGAAGTAGGTTTGGGCCTGCAGCACGTGTCGTAGGTTTGGGGTTGTGTCATGTGTCGGGCGTAGGTCTAGGGTAGTGTCACGTGCCGGATGCAGGTTCGAGGCTGCGATGCGTGTCGGGCGCTGGTTCGAGGTTGCGACTCCCGCTCATGCGGCAACGCGTAAATAGTTCGGAACCATAGTGCGCGGTAGTATGAAGCCGCGGCGCCGCTAATCTGTATGATTTTTCACATATAATTATCAAAAAACCGTTAAAAATAGGAATTATATATGAATTTTCATATATAATTTGGCCAATTCGGCTCCTAAAGCTAAAATGTATGTGGTTTTTCATATATATTTCTCAAAATGGCCTGTTTTGGACAAAATATATATGACTTTTCACATATAATCGCAATGAGCGTAATGAGCGTAATAAGCGCTTTAAGTCAGACCAAATCGGGGCTTTGGATGGAGCCCACATATTCGTAGGAAGTTATACGCTGCGAGGCTCCTTTTGCCACAGGCCGAAACTTGCCTTTTTCCACCAGCATGCGGCAGTATTTGATAACCGTCTGGATGTGCAGTTCAAACTCCCTTGCCGCTTCGGCAGGGCGAAGGATTCGATTGTGGCGAATGGCCGCCTGCATCAGATTCCGCTCGATTTTTGAAAATTGCCTTCCAACCATATTTGCTGTCCCGCCCTCAACCGACAAATACGATGACAGGCTGTTTTTTAACGCAAAAAGGATAAATGATGGATTCTCTTTTAACTCATCCAAAGAAATATAGAAAACCGTACAGCCTTGCGACTGAAGAAATAGCCCGCGATTCAAATCCATTCGATATTTCGTCCGATCCGTCCCGTGCGAGCCAAAATCCATAATTTCAAACGCATTGCGCACCGTCCCGATTATCCACATGAAATCGACAAAGTACGACCTTCCTCGCCAATCCCTCACTTCATATTCAGGATGCAAACCGTGGAAATGACCAACCAGCGGCCACCAGATTTGCTTTATGAACAACTGGTTTCCGTAACCGTGTCCGCGTTTAAGCGCATCAAGCCGTTCCCCGCTTCTTCGCCTTAGATGATCTTGCATCCATTTGTCGTGTTCAGCTTGCAAACTCATTCGCCAACCTCCATCACTCCATATTCTTCAAAAAGAAAAGTCCCCGTGTCCAATCCAACATCGGAAGGAAGCGGGGCATACTTTGCCACTTGACTTGATTATGTTCGGTTTCCATATTATGCCACAAAACAGCAACAGTATGCAACCCGTTTTATATGAGCACGAAATTCGTGTCAATTTGCAATGTATCCGCTAATGCCGCCGGGCTATAATGATGGGAAGAATAAATGCGTTTTATTGAAATGAACGATGATGATTCGCGAAAGGGTGTAATCGGATGAAATTTGGTTATAGGCTTTGGTTTTTCATTCTGCTTCCCGGCGCTATCTTGACGGGCTGCGGCAGCGGGGACCGGTCAATGAGCGCCGCCGCTCCGCAACCCGTTGAATCCATTCAGGCCAAAGTTGTGACGGCGGAACCGAATGTGCAAAAAGTAACGTTTCACAGCGAATCCCTGGACAAAGACATGCGCTTCAATATTTATTTGCCCAAAGGATATCGTACAGACCACAAGTATCCGGTTTTGTATTTGCTCCACGGATATACCGAGAACGAAGACCAATGGGTTCCGGAGTTGGGCGCGGACAAAGTGGCGGATCAGTTGCTTTACGAAGGAAAGATTGAGCCGCTGATGATCGTTTCGCCGCAAATTGACAACAGTTACGGTTTTAATTCCTATATGGGGAAATACGGCGACTACATTGTGAACGATCTTGTACAATATGTAGATAGTCATTTTAATAGTGTAGCCGAAAGAGTAGGCCGTTATATCGGCGGCGTGTCCATGGGCGGCTGGGCCGCGCTGTATAACGCATTTCAGCATCCGGATTTGTACAGTAAAGTGGGCGGCCACAGCCCCGCCGTTGTAGATGATGATTGGTCGACGACAAGCGGGTTGAAAGGTTTTCTATATCCTACCGATGAGGTTCGCAGGCAAAGAGATCCTTTATTGTTG
Source organism: Bacilli bacterium (assembly GCA_036381315.1). NCBI lineage: Bacteria > Bacillati > Bacillota > Bacilli > Bacilli bacterium. Next base: position 3,210 of record DASVDB010000102.1, read on the forward strand.
GCGGAAACGCAAAATTTACAAGGTTTGTCCGTCTATCTTGATTGCGGGGACGAGGACAGCTACAAATTCTATCAAGGCGCGGAAGCGCTTTATAACAAACTGCAAAACAAAAATGTGAAATCGGAATACCATCATGCGCCGGGCGGCCACGATGCGGAGTATTGGACAAAGCACCTGGCAGATTACCTGTTGTTTTACGCCGGAAAATAAACCGCTCAACCGTTCAGGAACAGCTGAGCTTGATTAGTTTCATTTGTTGGCCGCTCTTCGCGATGTTTTCTAACTCCGGTTCGCTTTCGCTTGGCGAATGCCGCATAATCCATTATGCGCCGGACGGTGACATAACGGTCCGCATCGTTTTCCCGCGTAATTTGCCGATGATGCCCCCGTCGCTTGTCAAAGCGCGCCCGAACTTTTACCGCACATATTTGCTCCAGATGTGGTATTGTGCCGACAGCCTCCACACATTGAGCACGATTCTGACCAACTGGTGGGCAAAATGCGCGATGATGGCGAAAAGCCCCGCCCATACATAAGAGGTGGCGGAGATCAGCGCGTACGCAAAAATGGAAACAAGCGCGATCACCGCGGCGATAGCGGCGGCAATATGAGCGCAGCGGAGCAAAACCATTACCGTAAGCATCGGCCCGTGGCCGGTCGTTTTGCCTAATTGCACAAGGGTGGCCAGAAGCTGGATGAGCGCGGCGTACAGCAAAAATCCCGCCACATAAGGCAACAGCTTTGGCAGCAGCGCGGACCATTGCTCCGCGCGCATGACTGCCGGCGCAAAACGGAAATAAAGCCACACAAGCGGGCCGATCGTCAGGATCATCTGCGCTCCATAGATCATCGCAAATGGCTTGCCGAGCTTGCGGATTCCGGGGAAAAAGCGCCACCCGGCCGCCCGCTTTTCCGCCTGGTGCACGGCGTGAAAAAGCCCGGCGCGGATAAACGGCGTCAAGCCCATGCGCAGCAACACAAGTGCGAGCAACAGCAGCAAATAATGGTTGGCCGCGGTTGTCCTGGTCAGCACAAACTCGCCTTCCGCCCAAAACAACCGGCTTGCATACTCCGACAATCCGCTGGGGAAACGATGCAAAAGCGGTATAACCGAATCCCGAACCACCTTCAGCAAGAGAAAAGCCCAGGCAAATTCATACACATATAGACCAAGGATGAGCATGGAATGTTTTTTCGTTGTTTTCCAGCCCAGTTTTAAATAACCCATGCCGTACACCTCACCATGCGATCCCTTGCAGCAAGGTTTCGATTAATTTGGCGATGCCGATGCTGAAACGATTTTTCTGTTCAGGATCGATTTTTGTTTGAAAAAAATTGTTGATATGTTTGTTTTCCAGCACAAGCGAGTAATTGGGGTCGACCATCGCCCATTCTACCGGCGCGGTGCCGGTGAACCGCAAAATCGCGCGGTTGTTTTTGCTTGCGTCGAAGTTTTTTGTCGTCATCGTTCCGTCGGCAAAACGGATGAGCACAGGCACCTGCCGCAAGTCGCCCGCACGCTTGGTCACAAGCACCGCGCTGTCATATATGTAAGCGCCGTTTTCCAGGCGTGTCGTGATTTGTATGCCGTCAACGGAAACATCCGTCATCGTGCCGCCATAAACGTACGTTTTAAAGAAGTCGTCCCATTGTTTGCCGGTTACTTGCTCGAGCACGGCAAGGAAATCCGAGGTGGAAGGATGGCGGAATTTGTAGCGTTGGAAATACGCCCTGAGCACCCGCCGCATGTTTTCGCCGCCGATTTCCCGCTCAATTGCCGCAAGCACCAGTTTTGCCCTGATGTACACATTATCCGCATAGTCGCCGTGGCGCTTGTATTGCCAGGCGTTCAAATTAAGCGCGCGCGGCGTTGTCATATAACTTGCTTCCAGCGGAAAATTGGGCCGTACGTTGAACTCTTTTTCCATTACCTTCGCTTCGATATAAGACGTGAACCCTTCGTCCAGCCATGCTTCTTCAAACTCGTTGGTCGCCACCATGCCATAAAAATACTGATGCCCGATTTCGTGCGCAACGACCCGCTCCAGCTCGAGATCGGGCTTCTCGTCATCCGCGCCCCAGGCGGTTATAAGGGTGGGATACTCCATGCCGCCGGCGCCGTTGGCCTGCGCGGGGGGCACAACGACGGACAGCGTCGAGTACGGGTATTCGCCGTACCATTGGCTGTAATCCGCCAATGACTTTTTAACCACGGCAAAATAACGGTCCCGCAAAAGCTTGTGCCGCGGATCCAGATACAGCTTGATTTTTACCCCGGGCACGCCCGGAGCGGAGAAAGGCTGTTCCGCATAGATGAAATCGGGGGAAGCCGCCCAGGCAAAATCATGCACGTCGTCGGCATAAAACCGGTACGTTTTCCATCCGTCTTTCGTCCGCGATATCTTTGTGGGAAACCCGGTCGCGGCGACCGTAAATGTTTGCGGGACGGTGATCGCCACGTCGTAGATGCCGAAATCGGCATAAAACTCGGAATTGCCGTGGTATTGGTGCAAATTCCAGCCGTCTTCCTTGCGGTTGCGCGTTCCGGCCGGCTCATAGACGCTCATCTTGGGGAACCATTGCGCCGCCATGAAAAAGTTTCCCGCGTAGCCCATGCGGGCAAAAACCTTGGGCATATTCACGACATACTGAAACCGCAGCGTAATTTTCCCTTTGGGCGGCACGGGACGGTTTAAGCTAACCATCATTAATGTCCGGTCATGTTCGTTGCCGTCGTCCGGCTGCACGAATTTTTTGCCGGGCAGCAAGTCTTGGCCGGCATCCGTTGTCATCGCCGTGATTTCAATGGACCCGTATCCGCC
>DASVDB010000103.1 GCA_036381315.1 Bacilli bacterium
GCGACATCCAGTTTGCAAAACTGGAGATCTTCAAAACCATCCATCAGACTGCGCCCTCCACCTTGAGCGCTTTGTTCATGCTGCCGCTCTTGTAACCCGAAAGGTCCATAGTTACATAAAGAAAGCCAAGCTGTTTGAAATGATCCGAAACATTCGACGCGTGATGGAGCAACAACGGCATATCATTCGGCTCCACTTCTATTCTGGCAATATCTCCATGCAACCGCACCCGGACCTGGCGGATGCCGAGCGAACGCAAATATCGTTCGGCTTGCCCTATTCGGTCCAATTTCTCCACCGTGATCGTTTCACCATATGCGATCCGGGAGGACAAGCAAGCGGAGGACGGTTTATTCCACGTGCGGAGACCATATTTATGGGACAAATCACGGATTTCTTCCTTAAACAATCCCGCTTCTTGCAACGGCCCGCGTACGCCGCGTTCTTTGGCAGCCCTCATTCCCGGGCGGTGTTCATTCATATCGTCAGCGATGAGGCCATAGACGATGTGCCGATATCCGCCGTCCCGAATGAAGGTTTCCAGATGATCAAAAAGGTTTGACTTGCAAAAATAACAGCGATTTAGACTGTTTTCCCTGTATCCCTGAATGGCCAATTCCGAAGTTTGGATGACGACATGGTTCGCCCCCAACTCCGCAGCGAAAGTCTTGGCCGCTTTCAGTTCTTCGGATGGATACGCTACGGAGTCGGCGGTGACTGCCAAAACATTTTCTTTTCCAAGCGTTTGCAAAGCGGAATAAAGCAGAAACGAGCTGTCTACTCCACCGGAAAACGCAACAACAACTGAACCCATTTCCCGCAAAATTTCTTGCAACTTCAAATACTTCGCCTCAGACATTACGTCTCACCTCGTATCGGAGTGTTTGATTAAATCCATTTCTTGCCCACTTGGGGGCTTAAAAACTTCAAATCGAATTCCCGGTTAGGGTTCACCGCCCGCTTGACATATTACCGTTAAGCATAAGTTCCTTTTTCATGATGGTTGGGGCAACAGATGATTGATTTCGTGCATCGATGGCTTCAGGATATGATAAAGATTCAGGTAAAACGGCAGTAAATTCCGATATATCGCATGATTGCCGGGATCCGGTTCATGTAAGGTTGCGCCCCCCGGAGCCCATCGCAACAAAGGATCGCGGCCTTCGTCCATGGCGTATAATCCGAGTTGCGCCGCCCCCAGACCGGAGCTTTCCACGGACTCGGGCACGATTACAGGCACTCCAAGCATATCCGCGAGCATTTGGCACCATGCCTGCGTGCGGGCGAAACCGCCGGAAGCCCGGATTTCTTTTATGGGTTGACCGGATTCCTCCATAAGCGACACGATTGCGGCAATCTGGAAGAGAACCCCCTCCATCGCGGCCCTAAGCATGTGCTTTTCATCATGCGCCAGCGTTAAACCGAACATAATGCCTTTGGCGTTGCCATCCCAGAAAGGCGCACGCTCGCCGGCCAACAGCGGCAAGAAGAGCAAGCCGTTGGCGCCGGGAGGGATTTTGCCCGCTTGGCTCAGCACTTCCTCCAGCGATCGGCCGGGAAACAAGCGTTCCGCTGTCCACTGCGCGACGATGGCTCCGTTGTTGGAAGCCCCGCCGATTATCCATTGATCCTGCGTAAGCGCGTAGCAGAAAAAGCGCCCCTGCGGATCCAGAACCGGTCGTTTCACACCGGTGCGTACCGCGCTGCTGGTGCCGATCGTAACCGCGGCAATGCCGTCCCCAATCGCGCCGATCCCGAGATTGGCCAACACGCCGTCCTGTGCTCCGAGCACGAACGGAGTGTCCGGCTTAAGACACATCCTTTCGGCGTAGGGAGGCTTTAAACCGGTGATTCGCTCCGTTGTCGGTTTGACAGGCGGCAGTTGTTCCTCCTTGATGCCCGCCAAGGCCAAGGACTCGGGATCCCAGACGAGCGACTCCAGATGAAAGAGTCCGGTCGCGCTGGCCATTGAGTATTCCGTCACAAGGGTTCCGAACAATCGATAAAAAATATATTCTTTGATGCCCACAAAATGATACGCCGAAGCAAATAAATCCGGGCATTCTTCTTTCATCCAAATGAGTTTGGCAAGCGGCGACATCGGGTGAATCGGCGTCCCGGTGCGGAGGTAGGCTTGCAAGCCCCTGCCGTCGTTGCGCAGCCTTTCCGCCTGAGCCGAACTTCGCAAGTCCGCCCATGTAATGCTTGGCGTGAGCGCTTGACCCTTTTTATCCAGCAAAATCAAGCTGTGATTCGCCGAACTGAACGAAACGCAGAGAACGTCCCGGGCATCCCATCCGCCTTTTTTCATCAACCGGCCGACCGCTTCCACCACAGCTTCAAAAATGGTATCCGGATCCTGTTCGGCGTAACCGGAACGCGGCGTCAGCAGAGGATAACCGATCGAATGGCTTCCCTGTATACGCCCCGCCTGATCAACGGCCAGGGCTTTGGTGCTCGTCGTTCCCACATCCACGGCAATGATGAGTTTGTCTTCCCGGCTCATTTGGGCAAATACCCTTCATCATCAAATTCCCATTCGTAAGGGCCTTCTAAAATTTCGATATCCGGGTGCTTTTTCGCTTCTTCCAAAAGGGACTCGGATATTTCGATCGTGCCCAAATGAAGGGTATCCCGGATCCGGATCAATCTGACTTTTTTGTAGTCGAGAATGTTGCTCGTCTTAATCGCGGCTTTGATCGCATCCCGATCGTTCTCCAAAGTGGTAGCCTGCTTGGTTGGCGCACACACCGTAGAGGTCAGGCCATTCGCATAGGTTCCTGGCCAATCCGTTTTGCTTACCAACCGGCTCGTGGTGAAGTCAGCCGTTCCCACGCCATTGGCGTTTCCCTTTGACTCCGGTGTCAAGTCCAGTACGACTATTTTGTTTATTTCCGGCCCGCCCTGAGCGTAAGGCGTCGGATATCTGCCGGTAATGTTGGGATCCATTCCATCACCGCTGATGTTTTTTCCGATATAATCAATCACCAGAACTTCGAAGGCGGGAAAAAGGAATTTCGGCAGCCGGCTCTTCGCTTCTATCAAAAGTTCCTTTTCGCGTTCTTCCATTTGATCGGTTCCCAAAACCTCGACCCGGCAAATTTGGTCGTACGCATTTTCGACCACCGCCACGCCAAACACAATCGGAAGCTTGGCGATCATGCTCCGGGCCATCGCGGGCACGTTCTCGGCCATATACTTGAAACCCAACTGGTGGCAAGCCTCGGCTCCTTTTTGCTTGCCCAGCCCGATCGCGATCATTTTGAAAAGCCCGCTTTCGATAGGGCCTCTGAACGCCGTGTGCGGCTTGATTCTGTTGATGACGACGATCGCATCGCTTTCCGTGGCCGCGATTTTATCGCAATAAACCGGAAGGCCGTTCGGAAGCCGGTCCAGTTCGACGACTTCCATGGACGATCGGATCGGACACCCCATTCTCTTCTCGTCAATTCCCAAATGCGCCAGAACTTCGGCCTGCCCCTGCGCGGTAGCTCCTCCATGGCTGCCCATGCACGGAACGATGAACGGATCGGCGCCCCTTGCCTTCAACGCGTCGATCACCGTTTTGGTCAACTCATCAATCCGTGAAATGCCCCGGCTTCCCACGGCAACAGCAACTTTGTGCCCCGGCAAAATTCTCGATAACGACGCATGGGCGCCGAGTTGGCTTCTGAGATCGGCGATCGGGTCTTCCAGCCTGGAATCATCGAAACGCTGGCGGATTTTATACATTTTCGGAATCGGAATGTTTTCCACCAAACTTCTCAGCAAATCGCTCATATCGTCATCGCTCCAAACCCGCCGTCCACCCGGATCAGCGCACCGGTCACGAACGACGACGCTTTTTTCGAGGCCAGATAAACCACGGTCCCTTTTAATTCCTCCGCGTTTCCGAACCGGTTCATCGGGGTGTGGCGCAAAATGGATTCCACCCGGTCCGGAGATAAAATCTTGCGGTTCTGTTCAGCCGGGAAAAATCCCGGAATGATCGCGTTTACGCGTATTTCGTGCGGCGCCAATTCACGGGCCAGAAACTGGGTAATACTGTTGATCCCCGCTTTGGATGCCGAATAGGTGAAAACCCTGGACAGCGGCGGGCCGGAAGAGACGGAGGAGATATTGATGATCGACCCGCCATGGCCTTGCTGAATCATCTGTTCGGCGAAGACCTGGCAGGCCAGCACCACACTTTTCAAATTCACGTCCATGATCCGGTCCCACTCATCCATCTCCAATTCGAAAAACGGCGTGGCGCTGTTCGTCCCCGATGCGTTGACCAACGTATCTACGCCTCCGCCCCATTCGACGGCCTGTTCCAATACCGACTTCAGGTCCTCCTTTTTGGTGGCGTCGGCTCGCACCGGAAGCGCTTCGCCGCCGATATCCCGAATTTGCCGGCAGACACGCTCAGCCTTTTCCATGTCCCGGCCAACGACCACCACTTTTGAACCCGCCTCGGCGAGCGCCGACGACATCGCGCTGCCTAACACTCCGTTTCCGCCAATGACAACGGATACGGTTTTCTGCAGATTAAACAATTCCGTTCGCACCTCCACGCGGACAAAAATAACAACGTTGTTATAATGATCATATTCGATTATCCTGTTGATGTCTACAGATATTAGGAATAACTTTCAACTTGCTTATGCGTGTTTTAGGTGGGACGAAATGATTCGTTTTTTGGGGATTTATCCTGACCAGGATTAAAACTGCTGAAAGACCTTGATCCGAAGCCAACACGAGCGCCTTCGACTGAAACTCGATCAGTTCGTTGGCTTTCATATTTAACGGTCGTAGTAGGGGCTCGCAGATCTAACGGTGTGGGGGGCTCGCGAATCTATATGGCAGGGTGCTGGCAAATCTAACGGTCGTATCAGAGGCTATTTTGGGTTTTACGACCGGTTTTCAAGTTTAACGGACGTAGATGCGCTTATTTTAGCACTTTGTGCGGTATACGGGTAAAAAAACGAGAAATAGCCGCTGTGGCGCCTGTTACATTTTTTGCTCAGCCTTTTTTCGCCAAATAGCCGCTGTGGCGTCCGTTAGCGTTGCGCAGTTCTGTGCAGTTCCAGTATGGAGCAACTTTCGGAAGAATATGGTAGGCTTGGCCCAGCGAATTTTTGCGCCCGTTGGATAGCGGATTGCCGAAAAATGAGAATAAGCGCCCGGGCGATTCCGCGAAATAAAGCTGGTTCGGACTTGTTAATAGCAAAAAAAAAGCCCTTAGTTACTCATAAGGGCTATCTGACACTTACACATTCCCGTAACTTTATTCCACCGTGACGCTTTTCGCCAGATTGCGCGGCTTGTCGACGTCGTTGCCGCGGGCGATCGCGGCGTAATAAGCGAACAATTGCAACGGGATGATCGCAATGGCCGGCGTAAACTCGGGCAGTGTCGCCGGAATCGTCAGCGCTTCATCGATTGATTCCCGCAACGCATCATCGACACCGGCGGACGCATCGGCGATAGTAACGCCGATCGCGTATGCCCCGCGCGCTTTCACCTCGCGGATATTGCTGACCATTTTCTCGAGCAGCGCCGGTTGCGTGGCCAGCGCGATGACGGGCACGTTGTCTTCGATCAGCGCCAGCGTTCCATGCTTCAATTCTCCCGCCGCATACGCTTCGGAATGAATGTAGGAGATTTCCTTCAGCTTCAAAGAACCTTCCTGCGCAACCGCCACATCAACGCCTCTGCCGATAAAAAACAGATGGTCATGCCGCGCGATTCGCTTCGCGGCTTCGCGGTACTCGTTTTTCTTCGCCAGCACTTGCTCTACCTGGCCGGGCAGCTCCCGCAGCGCTTTGATCGCTTCGCGGATTTGGTTGCCATGCAGCGACTCGCGGGTTTGCGCCAAATACAGGCCCAGCATGTAAAAGGCGATCAATTGCGATGTATACGCTTTTGTCGAAGCGACGGATATTTCCGGTCCCGCCCAGGTAAAAATGACATCGTCCGCTTCCCGGGCGACCGAACTGCCGACCACGTTCGTGATGGCGATTACGCGCGCCCCTTGCCGTTTCGCCTCGCGCAGCGCGGCCAAGGTGTCCGCCGTCTCGCCCGACTGGCTGACGACGATGACGAGCGTTTCCGGCGTAATAATCGGGTCGCGGTACCGGTATTCCGATGCGATATCGATTTCAACCGGCAGCCGGGTCCATTTTTCGATGACATGCTTGCCGATCAACCCAGCATGATAAGCGGTGCCGCAAGCGGTAATATGAATGTTGCGAATGCTCCTGATTTGTTCCTCCGACATGCGGATTTCGTCAAAAACGATCCGGTCGCCCGCTTCGCTGATTCTGCCCCGCATCGTATCCGCATAGGCGCGCGGCTGCTCATGAATTTCTTTGAGCATGAAATGGTCAAAGCCGTCTTTTTCCGCGGCCGCCGCATCCCAGTCGACATGAATCGTTTCCCGGGAAATAAAATTCCCCTCAATGGTCATTAATTCGACATGGTCTTTGGTCAACACAGCCATTTCGCCGTCGTTTAGAATATAAACGTTGCGCGTATACTCGAGCAAAGCCGGAATGTCCGAACCGATGAAATTTTCATGCTCGCCCACCCCGATAATCAGCGGGCTCGAAAACCGGACGGCGACGAGTTTATCCGGCTCCTTGCCGCAAAGTACGGCAATCGCAAACGCGCCGCGCATCTCAGTGATCGCCTGCTGGACGGCTTTTACGATATCGCCCGCATAATGCTCGGCGATCAGATGCGAGATCACTTCCGTATCGGTTTCCGATACAAAATGGTGGCCTTTGGCGGCCAACTTTTCTTTCAACTGCGCATAATTTTCAATGATGCCGTTATGGACAACGGAAATATTCATTTCTTCGTCGGTATGTGGATGCGAATTCTCGTTCGATGGTTTGCCGTGCGTCGCCCATCGCGTATGTCCGATTCCGGCAGTGCCTTCAAGCGGGGAACGCTGTAAAATATTCTCCAGAATGCTCAAGCGCCCTTGCGACTTGCAAATCCGCAAGCCTTCCGCCGTCTGTACGGCTACGCCGGCCGAGTCGTATCCCCGGTACTCCAGCTTTTTTAACCCGTTCAATAAAATTTGCTGCGAATTTCTCGTGCCGATATATCCGACAATACCACACATATGATGTTTTCCTCCGATTTCTTTCTCCTCTGCAAAATCGGATGCGAGGCGCTTGGCGAAATCGAGGGATAAAAGCCCATGCAAAACATATTCCGGCAAGTGACTTCCGTTGAAAGCGGGACGTTTTTCCGGCATGTTGGCATGCGCTTAAATGGCTCCCGATCAAGTAACCAGTCGCCCGCTTCCGATTATTCAAATGACCCGTGCAATTTTACCGTTCATGATCGCTTGTTCGTTTCTTCGTTTCATCGGTTGAGATTTTGTGAAGCCGGTTGCCCGGCTGCTTTGTTCCCAACTTGACGGCGCGATGAAGGGCGCCGGGAGGTCCCCGCCGAACATTTCGAACACCTCCACCTCGTCAACTTTGCTGCGAATTTCACCGTTTCGCCCATATCCGTACTGTCCGTTCGGCATGACGGAGCCATTCGCCGCGAAAGTTCTGGCGCTTTTATACTGCTAATGCCGCTATCCTCCTTCCCCTTTCGAATATATTCATCTTATTCATTTTCCGAAGGGGATGCAACCATGAAATTTCAGTTGCCCAATTGTTCCTTGATCGTGCCGGCGATTTTTTCCGCAAGCCCCTCAATTTCCGCCTTATCCGGCCCTTCCACCATCACGCGGATCAACGGCTCCGTGCCGGACGGCCTGACCAGGACGCGGCCGTTATCGCCCAGCACCCGCTTCGCCTCGTCGATCATGCGGTTTATCGCCGCATTGCCGCTTAGCCCGGCTTTATCCACGTCCCGCACATTCACCAAAACTTGCGGGTATTTGTGCATGATGCTTTTCAGCTCGCTTAATTTCTTGCCTGATTCCCGCAGGGTATGCACCAATTGCAGGCCTGTCAACATCCCGTCGCCGGTCGTGTTGTAATCGAGAAAAATGACATGGCCCGACTGCTCGCCGCCCAAATTATACCCACCGCGGCGCATCTCTTCCATCACATAGCGGTCTCCGACAGCCGTTTGTTCCGTGTTCAATCGCAACCGTTCCGCCGCTTTAAAAAATCCGATATTGCTCATCACCGTCGTGACAACAGTGCCTTTACGCAACTTGCCTTTGCGGTTCATCGCATCGCCGCAGATCGCCAGCACAAAATCTCCGTCCACTTCCGCGCCTGTTTCGTCAATCGCAATCAGTCTGTCCGCGTCGCCGTCAAACGCCAGGCCGATGTCGGCTTTTTGCCGCACAACCTCCTGCCGCAATTGCTCGGGATGCGTCGAGCCGCAGCGGTCATTAATGTTCAACCCGTTCGGGCTGGCACAAAGCGCGATCACGTCCGCTCCCATATCGCGGAATATTTTCGGCGCCAGCTCGCTTGCCGCGCCGTGCGCGCAATCAAGAACAATTTTGAGCCCGGAAAATGTGGATGATACCGTTGAACGCAAATAGTCGGCGTAAGCAAACTTTGCCGCCGCATCATCGGTGACGGAGCCGATATTTTCGCCTGTCGGTCTGGGCAGCGTATCGGATTGTGCATCCAGCAGCTTTTCGATTTCCAGTTCGACGTCGTCCAGGAGTTTAAAGCCGTCCCGGCCAAAAAACTTGATGCCGTTGTCTTCCACCGGATTGTGGGAGGCGGAGATCATCACGCCCGCGTCCGCTTTCCGGCTTTTCGTCAAATAAGCCACGCCCGGCGTCGTGATGACGCCAAGCCTGACAACGTCGGCGCCAATGGACAAAAGGCCGGCGACCAGCGCCGCCTCAAGCATTTCTCCCGATATTCTGGTGTCTCTGCCGATCAGAACTTTGGGGCGTTTAGTCTCGCCCGCCAGGACGAACCCGCCGCAGCGTCCGATTTTATATGCCAATTCCGGAGTGAGGCCCTGGTTGGCCACTCCCCGGACTCCGTCCGTGCCAAAATATTTTCCCATTTCTTTTTGTCTCTCCTCGCTCGTATTCCGATTATTCCGGTTTTGTTTGGTTATCGGTTTTGGAATCCGCCGCCTCGGCAGGCTTTTCCTTAATTTCCACCCCGACCGTCAAATTCTGATTCGGAGCCAAACGCACGAACTGCGGCAAGTTAAAGATAAGCGGCAATTCGTATATGCCTGTGGGCCGGTTGCTTACATCCACAAATGCCTGGATATCGCTGCTGTTCAATTTGTTCAAAATTTCCGGCGCGCCTTCCAGATTAACACTGAGATGGCCGTCAGCCGGCTTCGTTACTTTTGTTTCATACAGATTGTTTTGTCCGCTGAAAGTTATGGCAATATCGTCGAATTGCTTTATGACTGAAGGCACGACCGTGACCGTGGCTGTAACCTTGCTCGGTACGACATTGCTGATTTGATCCTTTAGCGGAATGTCCAAGTGGAACGTTTTTTCCTCGGTCAAGCCGGACACGTCAATTTCCAACCCGCTATAAAAATCCATCTTATCCAGTGCGCTTTGCGGCCCGTATACCGTCACTTGCCCATCGCTTTGCGAAAATTGCGAAATCGCGTAACCTTCCGGAAGTTCTCCAACCAGCCTGATCTGCAGCGGCATGGTCTTGAACGGGCTGGTGATCGGTATTTCGACATCCACTACCGCGGGTGAAATGATCGCTCCTTTGAGCTCACGGCCCTCGGCGTCAAAAGCCGACAATTTTACTTGCGTTCTGACCTGTTCGCGGGCGTCTTGCAGATTAACCGTGCCGCTAACCGATTGCAGTTCGTTCATGCGGCTTTCCGGCAATGTTACATGAACGCGGTTTGGCGCGATAATCGGCGTGCCGGCGAGCAGCCCTTCCGCTGGAGCACCTTCCAGCGCAATGGTTACCGGCATTTCTTTTTTCTGAATTTTTTCCGCCTTTACGGTGATGCTGTCCGGTTCGACTTGCACATCGATTACGCCGTCGGGAAAATTCCGCAATTTTTCGACTTTAAGCGGCACGATTTGCGCGCCTTCCACGATGCCGGAAAGATCGGCGTATACGCGCAGATTTGCCGGACTTACCCGTTTCAGCGCTGACGCTTTGCCGCGCATCTTGACAGTTACAGACGACGGAGCAATGGAAAGCACATGATATCTCGTTTCGTCCAGGCCTACTTTTTCCACGTTGACATTCAAAGTGTCGGCGGAAGAAATGACCGGCGCCGGTACCGGCTGATTTGACTTCGATATATCCATATGCACGACCGCCCACAACAGGATACCGAGCAAAAGGGCGATTACCCTTACGATGTTGACATTGCTCAACCATTTATCCATGGTGGCCACCCCAGCGCTTCCAGAAAATGCTTCTTTCCTTTGCCTTCGCTTTCGGGCGCAACTCTTCAAAAAGTTTGGAGATCAGCGACTCTTCTTTAATATCGCGAACGATTTGCCCGTTAATGGCCAGCGAAACTTGTCCGGTTTCTTCGGAAACGACGACGCTCATGGCGTCCGACACTTCACTCATGCCGATCGCCGCGCGGTGGCGAGTGCCCAGTTCTTTGCTGATAAAAGGGTTTTCCGACAGCGGCAAATAACAGCCGGCGGCCATGATCTGGCTTTTGCGGATGACAACCGCGCCATCGTGCAGCGGCGTGTTCGGTATGAAGATATTGATTAAAAGTTCGGACGTAATTTGCGACTCGAGGGGAATGCCGGATTCGATATAATCGTTCAATCCCGTTTCGCGTTCAAAAACGATGAGCGCGCCGATTTTCCGCTTGGCCAAAAAGTTTATGGCCTTGATCACTTCGCCGATCCGGTACGTAAAATCCTGCTCTTCTTCGGCGGACGACGTCCGCGCAAACAGTTTGCCGCGGCCCAATTGCTCAAGCACGCGCCGTAATTCGGGCTGGAAAATGATAAAAATGGCCAACACGCCGAATGTAAACATTTGGTTCATTAACCACTCCAGCGTATTCAGCTTGAACCAAATGCTCAAGAGCCAGGTGGTGATGACGACAAAGATGCCTTTCAGCAATTGCACCGCTCTTGTTCCGCGTACGAGGAGAATGGCCTTGTAAATGATATAACTGACGATTAGGATATCAATTGCATCGGAAATACGCAGCTGCTTCAAGAAATCGATCATCCGCTCTCCCCCACTATGCGGCTTTCTTTTGTTTCATCATATCACAATTCATTATCTGGCAAAAACAAAAAAAACTCCCTGAAACCGGATTTACGGACAGAGAGGCGCCTTTCGCATGTTAGTAATCGGCTAAAACGGCAAAAAAACGGTTTACGCGATACCAGATCCAATCCAAAGCGCGGTTTATATTGGTAACATCGCCGGCGATATTGGCCGTCGACGCCTTGTACATTTGCCCGTCCACTACCACCAGATTGCCATCCACGTCGCCGTCGACCTGTATTTTGCCATTTTCCACAAACAGATTGCCGTGCACGGTGTGTCCCGCCGGTACAATCACCGTATCGTCCCGGATCTCGACTTGATCCAGATCTCCGCCTTTAACCACGAGTTCGGTACCTTTATCCCAAAGCGACATGTAGCTGACAAGCATAATTACCGCAAATGCCGCCGCCGCGACCGCCGCCGGATGTTTTTTGACCCAGCCGAACAACGTTCTGCCTGCCCGGTTGCGCGGGATTGCGCGCATAATGCGCTCGGAGAGCTCAAGCGGCGCCTCGATCGTCGGCATATGCCGGACTAACGCTTCCGCGTGTTCCAACTGTCTGAGCCGATCGCTGCATGACCGGCAGTTGCGCAGATGCTCACGCAGAGCGCCGGCTTGATCGCTTTTGATATCCCCATCCAAA
>DASVDB010000104.1 GCA_036381315.1 Bacilli bacterium
TTTCCGGGTTTTCTTCTTTTAACAACTGGTGCATGCCCTTGTATTTCTTCAAATCTTTCATGATGAACGATTGCTTCACTTTCTCGTCGTATTTATACAATTGCGCTGCGGTGAAATCGCCTTTTTCCTTGGCTTCGATTATCGTTTCTGCCGCCAGCCGGCCGGATGTCATCGCCAGGTTTGTGCCTTCCCGGTGCACAAAGTTGACCATTTGCGCGGCATCCCCAACGATTACCCAACCTGCTCCCGACAACGCGGGCACCGAATGGTAACCGCCTTCGGGAATCAAGTGGCCGGAATATTCTTTCGTCTCCCCGCCCTGAATCAGTTTGCGGATCATCGGATGCTGTTTGACCGCGTCGAGAAGCGCGTACGGTTTGATTTTTTTATCCCGCAGATGGTTGACCATGACGCCGATGCCGAGCGAAATCGTTTCCTTGTTGGTATACAAAAATCCCATGCCAGCCATGCCAAGCGAAGTTTCGCCCATAAATTCAATGGTGACGCCTTCGTCGCCTTCAATATTGAAGCGGTCTTCGATTTTCTCTTTGGGCAGCGCGATTACTTCTTTGACCGCAAGCGACACCTCATCCGGCTTCCATTCCTTATGCACCCCCATGGCCTTGCCCAAAAGCGAGTTCACGCCGTCCGCAATGACCACTACATCGGCGTACAAATCGCCGTCTTCACGGTCCGTTTTGACACCTACCACTTTGTTGCCTTCGCGGATCACATCGGTCACGACCGTTTCATAAACCGGAATGGCGCCCGCTTCAACCGCTTTATTGGCGAACCATTGGTCAAACTTCACTCTTAAGCCCGTAAAGCAGTTCGGCGGCTCTTTAAACGCCTCGTTGCGATGTCCGAACGTAACGACGGATTGTTTGCCCATCATCCAAATGCGTTGTTCAACGATGTATCGTTCAACCGGGGCGTTTCTTTCTTTCCAAAACTCCGGAACAAGTTCCTCAATTTGCTTGCGGTATAAAACGCCGCCAAACAAATTTTTCGCTCCCGGAAATTCGCCGCGCTCCAGCAATACGACGCTTAAGCCCGCTCGAGCCATTGTCAGGGCGGCGGCGGTTCCGGCCGGACCCGCACCGACTACGATGGCATCAAATTTTTCATTCATGGACCAACGCCCCTCTCCGTTTTTTCACTTCCGCGGTTATCGCCGGGACGATCTTGAACAAATCCCCGACGATGCCATAATGGGCAAATTGGAAGATTGGCGCATCGGGGTCTTTATTGATGGCGACAATGCATTCCGAATTGCTCATGCCGACCGTATGCTGCACCGCGCCCGAGATCCCGATGGCAAAATACAGCTTGGGCCGCACCGTATGCCCGGTTTGCCCGACCTGATGGTCATGATTGATCCACCCGGCGTCTACCGCCGCACGCGACGCGCCTACTTTGCCGCCGAGCGCATCCGCCAATTCTTTCAGCATCTGAAACGGCTCCGGCCCGCCAAGACCGCGGCCGCCAGCCACAATCACTTCCGCTTCTTCCAGATTGACCTTGCCTGAATCGCCGATAAAATCGATTACCCTGGCGGCAATCTCCGCTTCTTTCATCGGGTTGTCAATTCTGATGATTTCCGCCCGGCGGCTCGTATCGCGCGGCAGAGCCTGGAATACGCCGGCGCGCGCGGTCGCCATCTGCGGACGATACTGTTTGCACAAAATTGTCGCCATCATCTTCTCTGAAAAGGCCGGACGGCTCGCCAGCAACAGCCGTGAAGGCGGCGCTTCCACATCAAGGGCCGTTGTGTCAGCCGTCAATCCGGTCGGCAAATGCGTGGCGATGGCCCCGGCCAGATCGCGTCCGGTTCCAGTTGCGCCGAACAATACGATTTCCGGTTTCGCTTCTTCGATCAATTTCAAACATACCCGGCTGTATGGGCGCGTCCGATATTCTCTCAATTCCGGAGCGTCGCACAAATATACTTTATCCGCCCCGTAATAAGCGGCTTCCTCCGCCAAATGCCCGACGCCATCGCCCATTACGAGCGCCAACAGATCCGTTTCCAATTTGTCGGCGAGCTTCCGTCCCTCGCCAAGCAACTGCCAGGAGACGCTTTTGGCTACCCCCGCGCGCTGCTCAACTACAATCAGCACTCCGCGATATGCCGACCAATCGGGCATTTCATCCACTTTTGCTTTTGCTTCCTCGCTCAACTTTGCAACCTCCCGCAGTTTTTTTGCAAGCTATATATTTTTCTGCAAGATTGAAAGCTATAAGCCAAGCTTTTGCGCCAATTCGCCCGCCCATAATTGGTCGGCTAAAGCGGCGGCAAGAGCTTCCGGCGTTTCCCCTTCCAGCATTTTTGTGTTTGCCGGCTTGACTTCCGGCACCCAGGTTTTGGCGACGATTGTCGGCGATCCTTTCAAGCCGATTTTGCTTCGGTCGAGTTCGGGAAAGTCGGCGGTTGTCCAAACGATCGGCTTATAACGGGCGGCCCGAATCATTCCGGGAAGGGAGGCCCTTCGCACTTTATTCAATTCTTTCAAAGCGGTAATCAGCACCGGCATTTTCGTTTCCACCACTTCAATGCCGTCTTCCAGAAACCGTTGCACCGTCACGCGGCGCGCGTTCGGATCAACCTGCACCACTTTGCCGACATAGGTCAACTGCTCCAGATCAAGCCGGCAGGCTACGCCCGGTCCAACCTGGCCCGTATCGCCGTCCAGCGTCTGTTTCCCGCAGAAAACGATATCGACCGGCCCCCACTCTTTGCCGCATTTTTCAATCGTCTGCGCAATGACATAAGACGTCGCCAGGGTGTCCGCCCCGGCAAACCCCCTATCCGTCACCAGCACCGCTTCATCGGCGCCAAGCGAAATGCATTCCTTCAACGCTTTCTCCGCCGGTGGCGGGCCCATGGTCACAACCGTTACCCTTGCTCCATGTTCGTCCTTGATCTTCAACGCCTCTTCCAGCCCGTGCAAGTCGTAAAAGTTGACGATGCTGGGCACCCCCTGGCGGATGAGGGTGTTCGTTTTCGGATCAATCCGGATTTCCCGGCTGTCCGGCACTTGTTTGACGCAAACTACAATGTGCAGCATACAATTCCTCCTTTTGTCATTACTTTCCATGTGAAAAATGTCACTTGTAAAACAACAAACAGCCGTGTACATCAATCAAAAAGATATGCGCCTGCTTCGCTAGACATTCCTATCAATATCAACCTTATTGTTTAATTATTCTTTCTTTTCAGACAAAATCCTGCTTCCGCACGCGAAAAAAAAAAAGAGTCCATGCGGACCATTTTTTGACGACGGCCAATCCCGATTTTAAACCTCTCCACAGACGAAAATGTATTTTACTTTATTCGTTGCGGGGAGGACCGGACTATGCACCTTCCCTTGGACAAGCCAAATTGGTTTAATAGCCATCAACTCGTGACAGTTGTATAAGCAAGTATTTTTACAATTTCATAATAATACATAACTTTATTTCTCCGGGGGTGAGAACATGAGTGCAGCTTGTGGATATCGCGGATACACGTCAACCGCAGTAATTCTTGTGCTTTTCATCCTGCTCGTCATTGTATCCCGATCCTTCTTTATCTAATGCAAGACAAAAGGGGCTCTTCTTGAGCCCCACAGAAACTATGCCATCAATGGCGGTAACGCATTTAGCCCGGACCGCTTAACCTGTAGTCAACGCTTCCCGTTCGGGAGCCTGCGGCATCTGTTCCAGCCACCCGTTTTCAATCAGGATATTCGAGCCATCCTCGGCACAATTCCCGACCTCCAATAAAAGGCGCCCATATTGAGCCGCCAAATCGTGTCTCGCGCATAATGACAAAGCATTTCCGTATGCTCTTATCCTCATGGTCAACAAATTCAATTTGTGGAATATCATCAATTTATCTGAAAACGGCGAGAAATTGGATGTTGTTACAAATTGGTCAATAATCGGCGGCGCCGGTATGTTCTCCTTTTGCAGTATATGGCTAAAAATTTCGTAGTGCTTGGCGTCCATTTTCATTACTCTGACGAAGTAATTTCGCGCATGGTCCGATTGTGCCACTTGACTAAAGCCAATCGCGATGGCTTTGCCAATCAAACTGTTTTCGGCGTTATCATGCAAATGGGCAATTTCAAGCGCGTTGAGCGGTCTGACCTTGCCTAAAAAGCCTTGCAAATAGCTTTGTTTTTCGACAAACATCACCTGGTTCGGATATGGAATTCCAGCCGGTTTTATCGTTAACCCTCTGCTGTTTAAACAATCTTCGACCTGTTTCAGCAACTCCGCCGTAGAGTTCCAGCATTGTGTAAAAAATGCGCGAACATCCGCCCTTGTACATAACGAGACAGCGATTCCATATAGGTTCAAGCCTATTTTTCCGTCGTATTTAAGCAGGAAAAGATAAAACTCGTCCGAGAATAATTTGGGCGCGCCCAAATTTACATCCTCGTCCGTAAACCCTTGGGGAATCGGATAGCCCTCCCGCATAAAAATGTCTTTGATCGATTGCGCAAACTGTCCGGTTAAGTCCAACGCCTTTTGCGCAATTGCTTTGATTTGCTGGTCTTCCATATGCTGAAGCGCGTAACGCAAAATGCAAATCGACATTGTATTTCCGAGATAAGTTGCCCAAAGCTTCCCTTGCTCCGCCGAAGTTAAATTTTCGCTTGGACCGTTCTTCCCTTCAGCTGCCCCCATTGCCGACACCTCAGTCTTTATCAATTTTCATTTATTTTCTCCCATGAATGAGCCGTTCATCCACTGCAGATAAATAAAATTCATGTTTCACAAAATAAAAACGCACCAGACCGCTTTGCAACGGCTGATGCGTGCGGAGCTCCGACGACCCAGGGTTCGAATCCCCCGATTTTATGGCATCGAAGCGTAATATGTAAGATACGGAGAGGGTGGGATTCGAACCCACGGTGCCCGTGAAGACACGGCGGTTTTCAAGACCGCTGCCTTAAACCACTCGACCACCTCTCCAAGCGTTGAAAAGCCGCAATAACTGCGGCAACTAGCATTTTAACACAGATTGCAAAGTTGAATCAACCGGTGATTTTATCCGTTCGCATATAAGGGCGAAGCACCTCGGGAATCAGGACGCTGCCGTCCGGCTGCTGGTAATTTTCCAATATGGCCGCAACCGTTCTGCCGACAGCCAGCCCCGAACCGTTTAATGTATGCACAAATTCCGGTTTGGCGCCTGTCTCCCGGCGGAAGCGGATATTTGCCCGCCGCGCCTGAAAATCTTCGAAATTGCTGCACGAGGAGATTTCCCGGTACGCGCCGCTTGACGGCAGCCATACTTCCAAATCGTACGTTTTCGCTGCGGAAAAGCCCAAATCACCGGTGCATAGCACGACGACCCGATACGGAAGATTAAGCAGCTGCAAGACATGCTCCGCATTCGCCGTCAGCTTCTCCAATTCGTCATAAGAGTGCTCCGGCTGCACAAGCTTGACCAATTCGATTTTGTTGAATTGATGCTGGCGAATCAGGCCGCGGGTATCCCGCCCTGCCGCACCCGCTTCCGAACGGAAACAGGCGCTGAACGCCGCAAAATATTTTGGCAGTTCCGCAATGGACAAAATATCTTCACGGTGAAAATTGGTCACCGGAACTTCAGCGGTTGGTATCATATAATAGTCCGTATTTTCCAATTTGAACAAGTCCTCGGCAAACTTCGGCAACTGGCCGGTCCCAACCAAACTGCCGCGATTGACGACATAAGGCGGCAGCATCTCCACATAACCATGCTCGGTGCTGTGCAAATCCATCATAAAATTAACCAGCGCGCGTTCCAGTCTGGCGCCCAACCCTTGGTAGAAAACAAACCGGGAGCCGGTCACTTTGGCTGCTCGCTCAAAATCAAGTATCCCGAGTTCCTGGGCAATGTCCCAGTGGGCTTTCGGTTCAAAGTCAAACGCCCGGGGTTCGGACCATTTGCGAACCTCGACATTTTGCTCTTCGGAGGCGCCGATCGGTACACTTTCATGCGGAATATTCGGAATCGCCAAAACCAGGTCCGCTATTTGCCCTTCGACCAGCCGGATTTCCTCGTCAAGCGCTTTAATGCGTTCATTGACTTCGCGCATTTCGGAAATATGCGCATCGGCGTTTTCGCCGGCCTTCTTCAATTTGGCAACTTCCTGCGAAACGATATTCCGCTTGTTTTTTAATCCTTCACTTTCCATCAGCAAGTCCCGGCGGCGGCGATCCAGCGCGGGAAATTTCCGCACGTCGTCCAGATTTTTGCCCCGATTGATCATTGCCTTTTCGACACGCTCAAATTCGTTGCGAAAAACTTTAACATCTAACACTAAAAAACGCCCCCAACTCAAGATCAGCTTCATCCGCCACTTACGCATACGGAAGGCGGGCCAACCTGAAAAGCAGCCCGCTTCCAGTATACTTTACACCACTCAAGACAATTAATCAACGGATTCATACCACGGATTTAGATGGATCAACACTTCATCGACGTTTGTGTACTTGTTCATGATCGCATTCTTGATATTGCGGGAAACGTCATGGCCCTCTTGTATGCTTAACTGCGCCGGCACGCTGACGCGCACGTCAACCAATATGTAATGGCCCAGTTCGCGCGCCCGGATGCGGTCGATCCGTTTTACGTGCTCTACAGCGTTGACCAGGGAGGCAAATTCCTCCAGTTTTTTGGCGTCGATGCTTTTTTCCATTAAAATATCGGTCGCTTCTTTGCCCATTTGCACTGCCAACTTCAGCACGAGGGCGGAAACGACAATCCCGGCGACGGGATCGCCAAACTGCAAGAGCGGGATATCCCATTTGTCGCCGATCATGCCAAGGCCAATGCCTGCGACCGCCGCGACCGAGGCATAAACATCCGCCAAGTGATCGTAAGCGGTGGCGATGAGCGCTTTGGAGCGTTTTGCCCGGCCAATTTTCATGGAATAAACATAAAGCCACAATTTCCACAGCAAGGAAACAATTGCAACAATGAATGCGGTGAATTCGGCGGGCACAACCGGCGCAAACAGCGCCAATATGGAGTGATAGCCAATATAGAGCGCTGCCAGGATTAATAAAATGGCAACGGCGGCAGAACCGACAACTTCCGCTTTGCCATGGCCATACGGGTGGTCTTCGTCAGCCGGCCGACTGGAAACACGGATTGAACTTAACGCCGCCCCGGTAGCGATTACATCCCCGGCATTATGCACTCCGTCCGCCAATAAAACCTGGCTGTTGAACAATACGCCCGCGATGATCTTTCCGCCGGTCAACAGGATATTGCTGATCAAGCTTATCCACATCGCCAGCATGGATCGATTGTTCTTGTCTTCAGCCACAAAAGATTCCTCCAACCATTTTTCTTGCTTCAGGGAAACAAAAACCCTTGACTGATTCGTCAAGGGTTTTTGCGGTTCGCCACTGTCGCCATGCTTTCCTTAACCATTTCGAGAAAATAGCTGTGTAAGCTAAAATCGTCGGTCAACTCCGGATGAAACGAAGCGGCAAGCAGGTGACCTTCCCTCGCCGCGACAATCTCGCCGTTTGCTTCGGAAAGAACTTGCACGTTTGGCCCCACCCGGGTAATCAACGGGGCGCGAATAAAAACTGCCCGCAACGGATGGTCAATACCTTTAAACGCCAAATCCGTTTCAAAGCTTTCCCGTTGTCGGCCGAACGCATTGCGCTGCACGGTAATATCCATTAACCGCAAATGCGGTTCTTCCTGTCCGGCAAGCTCCTTGGCCAGCAGGATCATCCCCGCGCAGGTGCCAAAAAGCGGCTTTCCTTCCGCGGAAAAAGCGCGCAACGCGTCAATAAAGCCATATTCCCGCATTAACTTGCCGATCGTCGTGCTTTCTCCGCCGGGAATGATCATTCCGTCGATATCCTGAAGCTGTTCCGTCTTTTTTATCGCTATGCCTGTCGCACCGGCTTTTTCGATCATGTTAATATGCTCGGCCACCGCGCCCTGCATGGCAAGAATGCCGATGTTCATGCCTGTTTCCTTCTTTCGTTATGCAAATGCTGGCGATTACCAGCCGCGCTCCTGCATTCTTTCCGCGGCGGCAATTTTGGATATTTCGATTCCCTTCATAGGCGCGCCCAAATTTTTGGAAAGTTTTACGATCAGATCATAATCGGTATAGTGCGTAGTTGCTTCTACGATCGCTTTGGCAAATTTCTCGGGGTTTTCCGACTTAAAGATACCCGAGCCGACAAATACGCCGTCCGCGCCCAAATGCATCATCAGCGCCGCATCTGCCGGTGTGGCGACGCCGCCGGCGGCAAAGTTAACGACAGGGAGGCTGCCTTTTTCATGCACTTGCAGCAACAGTTCATACGGCGCACCCAAATTTTTCGCTTCCGCCATTAATTCATCGTGGGACATCCCTTGCACCCTGCGAATTTGCCCCATCACCATGCGCATGTGGCGCACCGCCTCCACAATGTTCCCCGTTCCCGGTTCACCTTTGGTCCTGATCATCGACGCGCCTTCGCCGATACGCCGCAACGCTTCGCCCAAATCGCGCGCGCCGCACACGAACGGTACGGTAAATTCACGTTTATTGATATGGAACACTTCATCCGCCGGGGTCAACACTTCGCTTTCGTCGATGTAGTCGACGCCCATGGCTTCCAGCAATTTGGCTTCGACGAAATGCCCGATTCTCGCTTTCGCCATAACCGGGATGGACACGGCATTCATAACCGCTTCAATAATCGTCGGATCGGCCATACGGGCTACCCCGCCAGCCGCGCGAATATCTGCAGGCACCCGCTCCAGTGCCATAACCGCTGATGCTCCCGCCGCTTCGGCAATTTTCGCCTGTTCGGCATTCATGACGTCCATGATGACGCCGCCTTTTTGCATTTCCGCCATTCCGCGTTTTACACGCGAGGTCCCTGTCTCCATCGTATGTTCCTCCAAATCCGAGTAAATTTCTAAACATTTATTTTACATGAAGCAAGGCAAATATACAACACGAAAGTGCCGTCGGAAGGCCGTCAGAACAAGCTTTTTATCCCGGAAAACAGATCTTTGAAAAAGTTGCCGATTCCCCGCAATGCCAGACGCCACCAGCTTGCCTTCTCAACATTCTCGGCGGCGACAAGATTTACGGTTTGCTTGATTTGGGGGTTCGTTTTGTAAATCAAGGTAACGGTGCCCAAAACATCGCCTTTTTCGATGGGGGCGACAATCTCATTTTCCGGTTTGGATGACGTCTTGATGGTAAAATCGTCCTTGGACGCATTCTTTGGCAATACAAATTCCATACCTTTTTCGGTGACAAGCGAAACCTTTTTGGCAACGCCTTTTTTCACAGGCAAAACATGCAGCGCGGGAATTTCCGTTTTTGCCGTTAAAATCGTCTTTTTCGTAAAATTGTTGAACCCGTAATCAAGCAGTTTGGCCGTCTCCAAAAAACGTTTCGGCTCCGACTTCGTCCCCATGACCACAGTGATCAGACGCATGCCGTCACGCTGCGCGGTGCCGGTAAAACAGTATCCGGCGGCATCGGTATGTCCGGTTTTTAATCCGTCCAATCCCGGATATGCAAATTTGGAAAAGTTGTTGTTATACGATTTCCATCCTTCCAACATCCAGTTCCAGTTCGGCATCAAATACCGGTCATCGCCGGGCTTCAAGTAAGCCTCCGTTTGGCTGGTGAATTTCAACGCCTCCGGGTGGTCGTTCACAATGTGCATCCCCAGCTTTGCCGCATCGCGGGCTGTCATCAGCGTTTCCCCCGGGAGGGACTGCGGGTCGTAACCGGTTTCGGCCAGCATGGAACGGTCCAATCCGGTCGGATCGATGAAGTAGGCTTTATCGGAGAGCCCCAATTCTTTCGCCGTTTTGTTCATCAATTGGGCAAACTTCTCCACGCTTCCCGCGGCAACATACTCGGCCAGAGCGGTAGCGGCATCGTTGGATGAATATATGGAGACGGCTTTAAACAAATCTTCAACCGTATAGGTTTCACCTTTTGCCAACAAACCGCCGGAGCCGCCGATATTGGCGGCATGTTCGCTGACCGTTACTTTGCTGTCCCATTGAATCGCGCCTTTTGATATCTTGTCCAAAATAATGTATTCCGTCATCATTTTCGCCATGCTGGCAGGGGGCAGAGCTTCGTCGGGATTGATTTCCAGCAACGATTGGCCTGTAGACGCCTCAATTATGATCGCGGAAGTTGCTTCGACGCTGATCGGTACGGGCGCATCTGCCATCGTGGCAGCCGGATGAATAAAGAACGAAAAAGTTTGCAATAATAGGGTAATAGTAGCTGTTAATGCCACGAATTTTACCTTCTGTATGCCAAAAAACCGCTTCGACAATGTTCTCCCACCTATCCCTTTTTTCGTCTATCCATTGTAACATATGAATAATCGCAAAAAAAGACAGGGAAAAATTACCCTGCCGCTCTGTTCTTATGGTCTTTCGCTTGTGTTGCAATCAGGAGAGGGAATAATTCGGCGCTTCTTTGGTAATTTGCACGTCGTGCGGATGGCTTTCCCTTAATCCCGCATTCGTAATGCGAATGAATTGCGTATCGTTTTTCAATTCTTCGATATTATGCGCGCCGCAATAACCCATACCGGAACGCAGCCCGCCGATCAGTTGCGCGATCGTGTCGGCCAGCGGGCCTTTATAAGGGACGCGTCCTTCGATTCCCTCCGGAACCAGCTTGCTTTCATTTTCCTGGAAGTATCTGTCTTTGCTCCCTTCCTTCATCGCGCCTAGCGAGCCCATGCCGCGGTAAACCTTGAACCGTCTGCCTTGATAAATTTCCGATTCGCCCGGGCTTTCTTCCGTGCCGGCAAACAAACTGCCGATCATAACCGCATCGGCGCCGGCCGCGATTGCCTTGACGACATCCCCGGAGTATTTAATCCCGCCGTCGGCAATAATCGGGACGTTGTATTTTCTTGCTACCGTCGCACAGTCATAGATCGCGGTAATTTGCGGAACTCCGATTCCCGCAATGACACGGGTCGTGCATATCGATCCGGGGCCCATTCCCACTTTGACCATGCTGGCGCCCGCCTCGATCAGATCTTTCGTGCCTTCCCCCGTCGCCACGTTGCCGGCGCAAAGCGGAAGATCCGGGTATTTTTGCCGCAATTTTTTTACGGCATTGGAAATATTGATATGGTGGCCGTGGGCGGAATCGATCACGAGCATGTCAACTCCCGCCTGGACAAGCGCTTCCGCCCGCTCCATGTAATCTTTCGATACGCCGATAGCGGCGGCCGCCAACAGACGGCCGTGCGAATCCTTCGCCGCAATCGGGTATTGGATTGCTTTTTCGATATCTTTAATGGTGATAAGTCCTTTTAGCTCGTAATTGCTGTCGACGATCGGCAACTTTTCGATTTTATGCTTCTGCAGGATCACTTCGGCCTCCTGCAGCGTGGTGCCGACCGGAGCCGTCACAAGATTTTCTTTGGTCATCACTTCTTTGATTTTGATGGAATAATCATGGACAAACCTTAAATCGCGGTTGGTAATAATGCCGACCAATTTGTTGTGCTCATCGACGATCGGCACGCCGGAAATGCGAAACTTGCTCATCAGTTCTTCCGCGTCGTAAACATGGTGTTCCGGCGTCAGCGAGAACGGGTTGGTGATCACTCCGCTCTCCGAACGCTTTACCCTGTCGACTTCTTCCGCCTGCTGCATGACGCTCATATTTTTGTGAATGACACCGATTCCGCCTTCCCGGGCAATGGCAATCGCCAAAGCGGCCTCGGTCACCGTATCCATCGCCGCACTGACAAACGGTATGTTGAGTTTTATCGATTCCGCAAGACGGGTCGAAATGTCGATTTCACGGCCGAACACTTCCGATTTCCTGGGAATTAGCAACACATCGTCGAAAGTTAAACCTTCCTTTGAAAATTTAGATTCCCACACGTAAGTTTACCCTCCTACAGGTTTTCTCGTCTGGACCTGTCTCCGTATATTATTGCAAGTTTAGCAGAAGCTGAAAAACCCTGTCAAGGTGAGGCGTTTGGTAAGCGTCAAATAGCCCCCATCTGTTTTTCAGATGAGGGCTTCGATACACTGAATTAGGTTGTAAACATGCGACAAGTCAACGGCAGCGATGACGACCAAGGCAAGAACTGATCCAGCATCCCCGGATCTTTCGGATCCGCAAGCTGCGGAAGCTGCTCGAACAGATACGTCAGGTATTGGAACGGATTTAGTCCATTCTCTTTCGCCGTCTCGATCACGCTGTAAATGATCGCGCTGGCTTTTGCACCGCGTGGCGTGTTGGCGAACAGCCAGTTCTTCCGTCCAATCACGAATGGCTTGATCGACCGCTCGCTGCGGTTGTTGTCGAGCTCCAGACGTCCGTCTTTCAGGAAGGACGTCAGCTTGTCCCATTGGTTCAGGCTGTAAGCAATTGCCTGTCCGAGCAGGCTTTTCAGCAATATTCGGGATCAACTCGGCTAGGTCTTTGCCGCCATGTTCCCGATCCTCCCGCAACTCTTGCTCCTCGATCTCTGCAAATAGCTGTTTCACTTCCTCTTCCAACTTGGCTTTTTGCCTTTTGACCGCTTTTCCCCAAACGAAGGTATACCGGTTCGCATTTGCTTCGATCTTTGTGCCATCGACAAAGTAATGCTCCAGTTTGATGTAGCCTTCGGCCGTAAGCAACTTCAGCATCCCGGCAAAAATTTTCTCCAACTGCTCTTTCATCCGCTCAGAACAAAACCGGTTAATGGTCCGAAAATCCGGCTGCTGGCGGCCTGCCAGCCACATGAATGGAATGTTTTCGCGCACTGCCCTGGCGATCTGGTCTGGAGGTATAGATACGCTGCGAGTAGGCGTAGACAATGACCTTGGTAAGCATCTTGGGATGATAACTATTCCGTCCGCCTCCAGGATAGGCTGCTGTAAATAAACGGTCGTCCAGTCGGTTGATGAAGTCATTGATGACCCGTGCGACGTGTCGGGGCGGGATCTCCATTTCCAAATCCATTGGTAGACACAGCTGATCCATGGTGTACTCAATAAACAAAGAAACCTTTCCTTTTGTTAATGGTTGCTCGACACTTCCATTTTACCAAAGGAGGGTTTCTTTTTGTTTTACAATGTGAGAAGGGGCGGTCCCGCAGTCATGCTGGATGACTTTTGGGACAGCCTCTTTTACTTTTGTCGCGACAGTTCCGATCTGTCGCATCTTAGGGCAGCTGCGCTTCCTCTCCGGGGGCATCGTCCAATGCGTTCAGGAACTGTTTAAGATCAGGTTGATCCGCGATGTAGCTGCCATGATCCCGACGAATCTCGAAACCTGCGGAATCCGTATTGACGATCCAGATTCTTTCACCGCGTTCTAGCGTGATCTCCCCCTGCGCTGTTGCAGGTTTCAGTTCAATGATGATCGCAGCCGAGGGATCGTTCGTTTCCTTCTCTGCTTGTTGGACATACTTGGCGGAGTTGAACCAATTCAGGATTTGTTTGGTTTCGATTTCCGAGGCGTGCCTCCAGCCATCTTCAGTTTGGATGGACGGACCGGAAAACCGGATATTTTGAACATGCTTGATGGCGATCGCGGTATGCCGCAGACGGTGTGATTCGGACCAGACGGTCCATCCGGTCCATCCGATTACTGCGAGCAAAACGACAAAAAGGATGACGGCGTTTTTTTTCATTTGCCCTCCCGGCCCATTGCGGACGTTTCTTACACATCTCTCTTTATCATACCAAAAGGGAAAACTTAGATAAAGTCCTCCCTTTTTGCATGTTTATCATTTCATCATATGCTCAGTACCCCAATCCGTTGCCTGGCCCCCATTTCCAAACCCCGTAAACAATAATATTGTTGTTATACGTGGTTTCCGTCGTATCGGCCACGTTAAAATCCGACATTTCAAGCGCTGTTGATTTGTCGATATGTCTCCAATCGGGGTCTTGGTAACCGGAAGAAGAATTATAAGTCCAGGTCAGGGCCACTCTTCCTCTTTCCCACGTGGAATAAACTTCAACCTCCTGATTCCACTGCGTATGATCGAACGAGTTCTTCGAACAGTTCGCAGTTTGGAACGTAAACCAAAGGAAGCATACATCAAGGCGCTGTATGAGCTTGGGGACATTTGCGAATTCGATTGGGGTGAAGTGAAGCTCAAAATCGGTGGGAA
>DASVDB010000105.1 GCA_036381315.1 Bacilli bacterium
CGTTTTACCGGATGAAGAGCAAGCGCAACGAACTGGTCAGCCGGGTGCAGCTGGCGAAGGCGAAAAAGCAGCTTACGCAACTCGGCTACGGGAAGAACTACACGTTAGAAGGCGGCTCGGCAGCGCGGGGCTTTCAGCGGATCGAAGAGAAAGTGCTGCAGATGGAAGCCGAGGCGGAGGTCGCGCGGCAGACGGTGGTGCCGGGCGCGGCGGCTGCGGTGGATCCGGCAAAGCAGGCGCGGGTGGAGGCGGAACTGCAGGCGCTGAAAGCAAGGATGGGCGGCAATCCGCAATCGGCGCAATCGACGGAGAACGACGCCGTTCAACCATAAAATTGCGGCGCGCACATTAACGTTATGCTATGATAGGTAAGAATGAAAAAGCCATCGGGCAATTTTGCCTTATGGCTTTCATTACCTTGTAGGAGTGGGGTGGAAAGGGATGGAAAGCCGACGCCGCAATACAGCTTATTTGCTTATTTTTGCCGGCCTGTTCGTCCTATGCTATAACTTGCTTGGCTTTTACACCCTTTCCGCGATTGTCGTCATTTTGCTTGGCATTTACAAATTGCGCGCTTATGCGGATAACAGAACGGGATATTTATTGGTTGGGGTGGGCCTGATCATCCTTGTGGGCGGCCACTTGACATTCGTGCTTGCCTTGATTTTGCTTTCGCTCGGATACTTTATGCTGAAATCCGGGCGCGTGCAGCAAACGGACCAATACACGCAAAGGCAAGGAATACTGGAAAGTATTAAATTGGACCGGGAACCATGGGTGCTAAAAAACATGAGCCAATGGTTTATAATCGGCGAAGCGCATGTCGATTTTTCGCTGGCGATTATCGATGAGGGCGAGACGACGATGATGATATCGGGGATGATCGGCGACGCGGATATTTTGCTCCCCGAAGATTTGGGCATCGCTGTTGAAGCTTTTGTCACGTTCGGACAAGCAAAATTGGGCCCGGAAAAAGATTCCGGCGTATTTAACCGCATCAGTTGGCAATCGCCGAACTATCTCCACTCACCGAATAAGGTGAAACTGCTTATTTCTTACATCGTAGGAGATATTGACATCAAAATAGTCTGACAAAGCCGCAACGATCCGGTCAGGAAAGGGGATGGCAATTTGCCCGGCAAAGAAAAAAAACTGACCAACATGGTTTGGCGCACGGTGGGAGAAGCCATCCTGCTCAGCCTGAGTTTGTTCGGCATTACCATTTATCTCTTGTATTTTTACGGATTTCTGCGTCCAATTGCCGATCTCGAGGAAGGCATTTGGGCCGGTTTCGTGCTTGTCGGTGCGGTTGCCGCGGTCGGCGCTGTCGCCGGATACATACACAGCAGCAAAATCAAAAAAAGATTGGAACAGCTGCGGGAAGCCATGATTTGGTTGGAAAAGGGCAACTTGTCGCGCGCCATTCCGCCCCTGGGAGACGATGAAGTCGGGCGTTTGGGGGAACAATTGGGACGCATCAGCAAAAAGTGGGAGGATCAAGTCACAACGCTGCAGCGCCTTTCCACAAACAATGCCGAATTGGCGGAAAAAGTCCGGACGACGGCCGTGTTAGAAGAGCGGCAGCGGTTGGCCCGCGATCTTCACGACGCGGTTAGCCAGCAGTTGTTTGCGATATCGATGACCGCAACCGCGGTAGGCCGCACGTTGGATAAAGATTTTGCGCGCGCCAGGCGGCAAATTGCGCTCATTGAAGAAATGGCGGCGGTGGCGCAATCGGAAATGCGCGCGCTGCTTTTGCATTTGCGGCCGGTCAATTTGCAGGGAAAAAGCTTGTCGGCCGGTTTGCATGAACTTCTGGAGGAGCTGCAGGCGAAAGTGCCGATTGAAATTGCCGGCGAGATCGAAGAAAACATCTTTTTGCCAAAAGGCATCGAAGACCATCTGTTTCGCATCGCCCAGGAAGCGTTATCCAATACGTTGCGGCATTCGCGCGCCACGAAAATGGAAGTGCGGCTGCATAAAAAAGACGATTCGGTGCGCTTATCGGTGCGCGATAATGGAATCGGTTTTGACCCGAATGTGCAAAAGCAAGCTTCGTACGGCTTGACGACGATGCAGGAAAGAGTGAATGAAGTCGGCGGCTCGCTCAGCATTGTTACCGCTCCAGGCAAAGGCACCCGCGTGGATATTCGTATTCCGATTATGAAAAGCGAAGGAGACGAAAAAAGTGACAGAGGAAAATCCGATTAAAGTGCTGCTGGTGGATGATCACGAAATGGTGCGCATCGGGCTCGCGGCGGTTCTGTCCACCGAAGATGGCCTCGAGGTTGTAGGCGAAGCGGGCAACGGGGAAGAAGGCATTCGGCTGGCCAAAGAGTTTAAGCCGGATGTTGTGCTGATGGATCTGGTGATGGAAGGAATGGACGGCATTGAGGCGACAAAACGGCTCTTGAACATCCATCCCGATTGCAAAGTCATTGTGTTGACGAGCTACCTGGACGACGAAAAAATTTATCCGGTCATCGAAGCCGGCGCTTTCAGCTATTTGTTGAAAACTTCACGCGCGGCGGAAATTGCGCAGGCAATCAGGGCGGCGGCGAGAGGGCAATCCATCCTCGAATCGCAAGTGGCGAGCAAACTAATGAACAGATTCCGCCGGGACAAAACGCAAACGAACGCTCACGAAGACTTGACGGAGCGGGAGATGGAAGTGCTGCGGCTGATCGCTCAAGGCAAATCGAATCAGGAAGTGGCGGACGAATTGTTTATCGGCGTGAAGACGGTCAAATTTCATGTAACCAATATTCTTGCCAAACTCGGTGTGGAGGATAGGACACAAGCGGCAATTTACGCCCACCGCCATGGATTGGTGGAATAAGCTTCCCATTTGTCCACGCAAAGCGGCGGGGCGCCCCATATTCTAGATTGAAACGAATAATGGAGGCGTCTACCATGATACTTCGGCATCGCCGCCCGGCGCGCGATGACAACCAAATTTTACGGCTTATCGCGGCGGAGCTCGTGCCGCTCAGCCAAGTGGCGCACCCGGATTTGAAGTTCGATCGGAAATTAACGAAAAAGCGGTTGGCGCAAGGAACAACGGTTGTAGCCGCGGGCAAAAACGGCGCGATTAAAGGATTCATTACCTATTACATCAAAAACCGCGCCTTATGCGTCGATATGCTTGCCGTGCAGCGTCAAGCGCGCAGAAACGGTTTGGGTACCAGTTTGCTGCGTCATGCGGAGCAGGTTGGCCGAAAACATCGTTGCGACAGCGCCATTTTGTACGTGGATGCCGGAAACGAGGCGGGCAAGGCGTTTTACCGTCGTTTGGGCTATCATGAACTACAATATTTGCCGCATAGCAAATGCTATTTATATGTAAAGCCGCTCTTAGCCGCGCCGGTCTACTTTCCGCTGAACCGGCCGCCTGCGCGTTTTCCGGAATGGCTCGCCAATGCCTAGCGGGAAAAGTA
Source organism: Bacilli bacterium (assembly GCA_036381315.1). Lineage (NCBI taxonomy): Bacteria > Bacillati > Bacillota > Bacilli > Bacilli bacterium. Next base: position 3,438 of record DASVDB010000105.1, read on the forward strand.
AAAAGCTCCCTTATTTGCTTGCACAAGCAAAGGGAACTTTTTTAATGTGAACCCGAAAAATGAACGCTTTTAAGGCAACGTTAATTATCATCTGAAAACAGATAGGCAATTTGCGCCATTTCCAGGGCAAAAGCGTTGCCCGTTTCCGCGGCGAAATTTCCGGCGGCGCTTTGCAGAAATTGACCGTAATGGTTTCGTTTTGCTTTCAGCGATTTGGCCGTGGTGGTTTTGCGTTTGCTTTTTTGCGATGTTGCCGCAGCAGCCGGGGCAGGATCTTCGTTGAAATACAACACGCCGCCTTCCACTCTGCTGAGCCTGCCAAAAGCCTCGATTTCCTCATGCGTGATTGCATACAGGTTGCGTCCGATATATGGCTTGACGGTATCCTCGTTGATTGGAAAAATGGGTTGCACCTTTACACCTCCCCGCAACAGTTCCGTTAATGTTTCTCCAATACCATATTCATGAAGGGAATGCCGCGTATAGGTGAATAACCAAATAACAGCGAGACTATTACCGTGGGCTTATCGGATACATGTTATTTTTTCATAGAGTTCCCCAATTGAATGGCTTCCCTCACCGACCCATCCGTCTGCTGCAACAATTTTTCCGCTGTTCGGCAATCCACATTCGCCAAAAAACTGATGATTGCCAACTTGACGTTGCCTTCCGCTTCGTCATACAACCGTGCGGCGATTTCATCGGTTGTATTGGTGGCAAGTTTGATAATCCGTTTTGCCCGTTCTTTTAACTTTGTGTTTGATGGCAGCAAGTCGACCATGAGATTTCCGTATACTTTTCCCAGTTTGATCATTGAAACGGTAGTTATCATATTTAATATCATCTTTTGTGCCGTACCGGCTTTCATGCGGGTTGAACCCATAATCACTTCGGGGCCGACAATCGCCTCAATCATGATATCCGCAAACTGATTCATGAGAGAATCGCGATTATTGCAGACGCCGATAACGGCCGCTCCTGATTTTTTGGCCTGGCGCATGGCGCCCAGAACATAAGGCGTCCTGCCGCTGGCGGCAATGCCGACAACAACGTCGGAAGGGCCAATATGCAAATTGGCCGCGTCTTGTTCGCCCATTTGATCGTTGTCTTCCGCGCCTTCTATAGAATCGGTAATGGCTCTTTGCCCGCCGGCTATAATCCCCTGAACCAACTTTGGATCTGTTCCAAAAGTAGGCGGGCACTCGGATGCGTCAAGTATGCCGATTCTACCGCTGGTTCCGGCGCCAAAGTAAAATAATCTGCCTCCCTTGCGAAATTGTTCGGCCACCTTTTCAACCGCCAAAACAATTTGCGGAATCGCGTCTCTTACTGCCAATGCTACCTTTTCATCCTCTTTATTTATTAATTGGAGAATCTCAAGCGTTGAAAGCTGGTCAATGTTCAATGTCTTTGTATTTAATTGTTCGGTTGTCAAATATTGAATATCTTCAATCATACGAATACAGCCTCCGGATGTTATAAATTCAGTCGATGAAAAAAGTTTGCCGTATCATGCTTCGTTTCTCCCGGATAATTGCAATGCTATACGGGCAGCTCCCATGGCGGCAGGATGCGCGGCCGGAATGATTTTGTTGGTGGCGCCACTTTCCGCGATGATGCGACAAAACGTATCCCGGAACCGGCCGGAATGTCCAAATATGGAGCCGGCTACCGCAATGGACGAATGCTGAAAATTTGCGTTTTTTTGCCTTAACGCCAAAACAAGCCGGGCTAATTGCGACGCGGCTTCGTCGATAATTTGCCTTGCCACTTCATCGTCATGATTGCAGGCAGCGATGCACAACTTAGCGAGCCCGGCAATTTCTCTCTTGCCTATGTTTTTGTTATAAACATAGCTTTTTAAATCCTGCGGCGAATCACCGCCAATATGTTGCAAAACCAGGCCGGTCAACCGTGTTGCCGGATAAATGCCGTCGTGGCTTTTTGCGACCGCTTGCAATGTGTGCAAACCGATTTGGTATCCGCTGCCCTCGTCGCCCAGCAAATGCCCCCAGCCTCCAACCCGATAGCGTTCTCCGCTTTTTGTCACGCCGAACACGATCGAGCCGGTGCCGGCTATCGCGATTATGCCATTCATTTCGCCAAAAGCCGCCATTAGGGCAATTTCCGCGTCGTTTTTGATGCAAAACGGAATTTTTACGCGAAGTTGGGAAAAATAGTGTTCGATGCCGTCGGACAGCATCTTTCGTTCTTGATCCCGGTCAACTCCGGCTATGCCAAGGCAAATGCCGTTACAATCCCGTACGGGAAATAACGGCTGCGAAAAAATGTTGTCAAGCAGTGAAGTTATATGGAGCGTCGCATGTTCGGCCGATAAGGAAAAAGGGTTGGATTGTTTGCCCCAAAAATGTCCGATTTCCTCACCTTGCGGATTGATGCATATGGCTTCCGTTTTGGTTCCACCGCCGTCTATTCCGATTGTAAATTTCATCTCTTCACCCGCAATCAAAGGAATGATTAAACTCATTATATACAAATGAAAAACCAAAGTAAAATATTTTTTTAAAATAAAATTTTAAGCTTGAAAAATTATTTCGGATGATGATATAATGTGGTCACAGTTGAAAGCGATAACACGCAATTCTCAGCGAGAGGTAATAAATTTATGGCAAAACTAAAGGTACTGGCAGGAATTGATTGCCTGCAAAGCGAAGCCCGGCATTTATTGAAAAACAAAAAGATCGGCCTTATCACAAATCCGACCGGCATCGACTCCCGTTTTCAATCCACGATTGAAATTTGCGCTTCTTTGCAGGATGCCCGGCTGACTGCGCTATTCGCCTGTGAACACGGAATAAGGGGAGACAAGCAAGCGGGAATGCTGCTTGCTGATGAAACGGACAAGCAATTAAACATTCCGGTCTTCAGCCTGTATGGCAAAAATAAGCGGCCGCAGCAATATATGCTGGAGCATTTGGATGTTTTAATCTTTGACATTCAGGATTTGGGCGTTAGGTTTTACACTTATTTGACAACTTTAATATATGCGATGGAGGCATGCGCGCGGTTTGGCAAGAAACTCATGGTCCTGGACAGGCCCAATCCTCTTGGAGGACTGAAAGCGGAGGGAGGGATATTGCAGCCTGGGTACGAATCAATGGTCGGCGCATGGTCTGTACCGTATCAAACCGGATTGACAGTTGGTGAATTTGCCAACCTGGTTAATGAGGAGGCGGCCATCGGATGTGATCTGCATGTTGTTCCCCTGCAAAATTGGCGGAGGGAAATGGAATTCGATGAGACCGGACTGCCGTGGCTTCCGCCGTCGCCCAATATGCCGACAATTGATACGGCTAGAGTTTACCCGGGGATGTGTTTGTTTGAGGGGACGAATCTCTCGGAAGGAAGAGGAACGACCAAACCTTTTGAATGGTTAGGCGCGCCATGGCTAAACGCGGAGAAGCTTTGCCGTTGCGTAAACGAAGCGGGCTTGCCGGGCGTTCGCTGCCACCCCACGCATTTTACTCCTGTCTTTTCCAAATATAAAGGAGAACTTTGTCATGGCGTTTATTTGATTGTAACGGATAAGAAAGAGTACCGCCCGGTTGTTACGGCGTTATATCTGCTTCACTATATTGCCGTCATCCACAAAGATCAGCTTGCCTGGTCGCAAAAACCAAATGAAAAGCCATTCATCGATATGTTGTCCGGAAGCGATATGATCCGCAGATTCATTGCCCAGCCGGAAGGATTGCAGACGATTCTGGATCATTACGACCGCGATATACAGCGCTGGCGGGAACGGTGCGGGAAATATTTGCTCTACACATAATCCGGGCCATATCAATTTTAGGGGGGGATGCGATGGGCCGGTTGGAACAATCATAGAAAGTGAATTTTCCTGTGGAATGACCTGAGGAGGAGAGAAAATGGCGGAAATTACATTTAGATGCTACCGTTCCGGCGACGAGCCGGCCATCCTGGATTTATGGAATCAAACATTGCACCAGGATCCGATTACGGCAAAGCGGTTTCGGAATCTGGTTTTGCTGGATGCGAATTTTGATCCGGAGGGTCTGCGGCTGGCATTCGATCATGACAAACTCATTGGATGTCTGTATGCCGTCCGGCGTTTGCTGCCGATGCATGGGGTTGATTTGGAGCCCGAAAACGGCTGGATCCCGTGGTTTTCGTCGCAAAAGAGTATCGCAGGCGGGGAATCGCTTCCCGGTTGTTTGCCGATGCGGAACACTTTTTGCAACAGAACGGCCGGAAAAGTGTTTATTTTTCCTCCTACGCGCCTAATTACATTTTGCCCGGTATCGATGAACAAGCTTATCCCGAAGGATTTGCCTTTTTGCAAAGCAAAGGCTTTCAAATCCAGTATTCGCCGGTAGCGATGGATTTTTCCCTGGTTGGCTTTACGATCCCGGACGACGTGAAAGAGCTGAAGCAAAAACGAATTGCCGAAGGGTTTACCTTTGGTTTTGTCGAGGACAAAGATTTGTATGAAGTGATCCGGTTTGCCACCCACGTGTTTAATGCGGATTGGGGAAGGGCGATTCGCGAAGGGATATTGCAAGGTTTGCCCATGTCGCAAGTGATGGTTGCCCGGGAAAAATCGGGCGCAGTCGTAGGATTTTGCATGTTTGGCGCCTATGAAGGCATTCGTGAGCGCTTTGGTCCGTTTGGCGTCGACCCCAAACTGAGGGGTACCGGACTGGGGAAAATTTTGCTCTATGATTGTCTGGCCGCCATGAAGGCGGTGGGAGTGCACGGTTCCTGGTTTTTGTGGACGGGTGAGGAGTCTCCTGCCGGATATCTTTATAAACGGGTTGGTTACCATGTTTCCCGCAGGTTCCATGTAATGAAAAAAAATATTGAGTAAATTGTTGAGGGGGATTAACAATGTTTAAATGGAAAAATCACATGATCGCGTTCGTTGTGACCGTTTGCATGATTTTTGCTTTGACGGCATGCGGCACGGCAAAGACGGACAATAGCGGCAAAGAGACCGCGCAACCGGAAAAGAAAGAGCCTGTAACGTTAACGATTTTGTCGCACTACGTCGGTAAAAATGAAGATTTCCTCAAACCTTATATCGATGAATGGAATAAGGAAAACCCGGACATTCAAGTGAAACTGGAAGGCGTCAAGTTCGGCGAATTGCTTCCGACGATTATGGCCAAACAAACGTCCGGACAGGGCGCGGACATTAACCATATTTACAGTTTGTGGGCCGGACAACTGGCCAAAAGCGGCGTGTTGGCTGATGCTCCGCAGGATGTGGTTGATGACGTAACGAATAATTACTCCCCCGCAGCCGTAAAAGGCGCAACCGTAAATGGGAAGATTTTCGGATATCCGACAGAGGTTGAGTCGTTCGGTTTGTATTATAACAAACGAATTTTACAAGAAGCAGGTTTTGACCACCCGCCGACCACTTGGGATGAAATGCTTTCCATGGCGAAGGCGATCAACAAAAAAGACGCAAACGGCAAAATGGTAACCGAAGGAATCGGATTGCAAAAAGGTTGGCCGGCTATTATTGAACAACCTTTCCTGGCTTTGATGGAGACTGCCGGCGGCTCATTTATGAGTGATGATTTGACCAAATTAAATCTTGATTCGGATGCCGCCAAAAAGGTAATGGATCTGTATGCGCAGATTTATGGAAAGAATGGGATTTCCGATTACGGGTTTGACCCCGAAAAAGCATTCGAAGCGGGGCAGCTGGGCATGACGATTAACGCCGGTTATTGGGCCGGATCGCTAAAAGTCATCATGAAAGACAAGTATTCCGAAGTCGGCACGGCGCCCTTGCCATCACCGGACGGCAACACCAAAGGCTCGCTTGCTTACACCTACGCTTGGTCTGTCAACAAGAAATCAAAACATCAGGCGGAAGCGTGGAAATTCCTCAAATGGTTTAATTCACAAGCCTATAAGGACGGGGTAACGCCGCAAGGAAGCTTTTTGCTGGACGCCTTTGATGTTTTGTCCACCAGAAAGAGCGATGTACAGGCGCAACCGCTTCAGGATAAATTGAAGAGCGACCCGTTGTTGAAAGTATTTGAGGACGCAATGGAATATGCCAAACCGGAACCGAATCCGGTGGCCGGTGCAGAAATACAAACCGAATTCGCGAAAACCATTGAAAGTGTTTGGACCAATCAGTTAACACCCGATCAAGCGTTACAGAAAGCCCAGGCCGATCTTCAGGCAAAATTGAAATAAGTTTGTAAAGGATGAATTTCCATGAGCCGAAACAAATCGCATTCGCAAACAGCAATCGCATACGCCTTTCTGTCGCCGATGTTCATCTTTTATGCCATATTTTTATGTATCCCGCTCGCATTTTCGTTTTATCTAAGTTTCACGGAGTGGAGCGGATTTGATCTGGCGGATATTCATTGGGTTGGGCTGAAAAACTATA
>DASVDB010000106.1 GCA_036381315.1 Bacilli bacterium
TGCGGAACATGTGCTGGCAAGCAATGTATACGGCGCTTCCCGGCAGAAAGGGGAATAATGAATGCAAGTCGTGCGCACGATCGCCGAAATGAGACAACTTGTCGCGTCCCGCCGGGAAAAAGGGGAAACGATCGGGTTTGTGCCTACTCTCGGCTATTTGCATGAAGGGCACATCAGCCTCGTGGACAAGGCGAAACGACAGTGCGGATTCGTTGTTTTAAGCATCTTTGTCAATCCGCTGCAATTTGGCCCCAATGAAGATTACGCCAAGTATCCGCGGGATGCAAAACGCGATCTGGAGCTGGCTGCAAAGGCCGGCGTTGACGCCGTGTTCATGCCGGAAGTTACGGAAATGTATCCGGATTTCCCGCAGCCGATCAAGACGATGGTGCATGTTTCCGAAATCACGGATACGTTGTGCGGCGCTTCCCGCCCGGGACATTTTGCCGGCGTCGCAACCGTCGTGCTGAAACTGTTTAATATCGTTCGTCCGGATCAAGCGTTTTTCGGTTTGAAAGACGCGCAGCAGGTTGCGGTCATCACGGCGATGGTCAAGGATTTGAATGTGCCTGTCGAAATCGTGCCGTGCCCGATTGTCCGCGATGCCGACGGGCTTGCGTTAAGTTCCCGCAATGTTTACCTGAACGAACAGGAACGGCAGCAGGCGACCGTGTTGCATGAAGCGTTGAGCGGTCTTGAGCGGGAGATTCGCGCAAATGGGGCCACGATCGGCGCGCTGAAGCAAAAGTTGGCCGCTGTGATCGCAGCGAAGCCGCTCGCGCAAATCGACTACGCGGTAATTCTGACATATCCGGATCTCAAGCCGCTGCCGGATGCGACGTTAATAGCCGATCTTAAGCCGGATCGGGAATTAATCGCCGCATTGGCCGTCAAGTTTGGCGGAACGCGCTTGATCGATAACAAGATATTTCGCCCATCGGAGGTGCATGCGCATGTTTAGAACCATGATGAAAGCAAAACTGCACTGCGCAACGGTTACGGAAGCGAATTTGCATTATATGGGCAGCATTACGATTGACGAGGAGCTAATGGAACTTGTCGACATTTTGCCTAATGAAAAAGTGCAGGTCGTCAACAACAACAACGGAGCAAGGCTGGAAACTTACGCCATTCCGGGAGCGCGCGGCTCACGGGTCATTTGCCTGAACGGGGCGGCGGCGCGCCTGGTCCAGCCGGGCGACACTGTCATTATCATTTCCTACGCGCTGATGGATAACGCCGAAGCCAGGAAGCATAAGCCCGTGGTCGCGCTGATGGGCGCGGGCAATCGGGTGGAAAAACTGATAAAAGAGGAACAGCCGGCTACCATTGGATGATCTCCCCGGAATGAAAAAACGGCGCGCAACGCAGACTGAACATAACCGGACACCGGATAACGCTCTTTCGGACATTGGCTGAAAGTGGGGTGCTGATCATGTTCAGACAGTTGTTTGCGACGATGTTCGAGGCGTTGGAACAAATCGAACGCCAATATGCGGAAGCAAAAGGCGGCACGCGAAAAGAACTGGAACAACAACTTGCGGTATTGAAGGCAATGAGCGACGAATGCATGGAACAATGGCTCTTGTTTGAGGAAAAAATGGCGAGCTTTGCCGAACTGGCGAATCTTCCGCAGCCGCAGGCCAAAAGCAAGCAAAACGGCGGCGCGGCTTCCGCCATGGCCGACCCGTGCACGGTCGACGCGGAGCATCTTGGATTGTTCATAAAAGCGCAAGGGTATTTTAAATTGCTTATGTATGACGAAGCCATTCGCATTTTTGAAAAACTTGTGACGGAGAGCCCCGACTTTTTGTGGGCAAGGCTTTATTTGGCGTTAGGATATGTGCATAAAGGCGATTATAATGAAGCGTTTCGCCATTTTCGCTTGTTGATCCCGTTCGCCGATCACCCGCGTATGTTGGCTATCGCCTATAATGCAATGGGCTGCATCCAGGTATGCAGAGCCAACCTGGCCGATGCGCGGGAGTTTTTTGCCAAGGCGCAGCAATCCGATCCGACTTACGGCATCCCCGGCGAACATTTTCAGGCGTGCCGCATCGATGCCGAGGCGCTGAAAAAAACCGTTGAACAGCCGCCGCATAGTTGATATGCTAAGAAAAAGCCCGTTTAAAGAAAATGAAGGACAGGACAATCAAAATGAAATTTGCCGTTATCGATCTGGAAACGACCGGAGCTCAGCCTGATGATGCAATCATCCAGGTTGGGCTCGTTATTATTGATAAGAACAAGATCGCAGGCACTTATACGAAAAAAGTAAATCCGGGCCGAACCATTCCCGAGTTTATCCAGCGCTTAACCGGCATTACGAACGAAGATGTGCAGGATGCGCCAACAATTGCCGAGGTGCTTACGGAATTGCTGCCCCTTTTGCAAGATGCCGTATTGGTCGCGCATAACGCTTCCTTTGATGTTGGATATTTGCAAAGAATGCTGCAGAAATGCGGCATGCCGCCCTTTTCCGGGCGAGTGCTGGATACGATTCCATTGGCGCGCATGCTGTATCCGGGAATGCCCAGCTTAAACTTGCACAGCCTGGCCAAATCGCTTGGGATTGCCCACGAAAAGTCGCATCAGGCGGACAGCGACGCCTTGGCGACGGCGCACGTATTGCTTGCTTGCCTCGAGAAATTGCGCCGCCTGCCGCTTTTGACATTGCAGCGCCTGGACGGCATATTCGCCGGCGCTCCGCCCGCGTTGGCGGATTTGGCGTGGTTGATCGGCGAAATGCGCGCGCAATGCGAAGCGTCTTTGCCGCTCTTCCTGGATAACGGCAGGGCGTTTCGGCAAATTCAACTTCATGTCGACGATTGGACGGACGAAGATTTTTCCCGCGACGAATCGCTTGTGGACGCCTGGGCAAACACCGGGTTCAACGATTTTCTCGCGGAAATCAAGGCGCGGCTTAAACGGAAATTCGACCGATTTGAAGAACGGTCCGCGCAAGATGAGATGATCAGGCTTGTCCACGATTCGTTGGAGCAAGGAAATCATCTGCTGGTTGAAGCGGGAACGGGAACGGGCAAATCGCTGGCGTATTTGCTGCCGGCGCTTTATTACAGCGCGATGTCCGGGAACAAAACCGTTGTCGGCACCCACACGATCCATTTGCAGGAGCAAATCCGCACGCGCGATGTTCCGCTGTTGCAGGAAGTGTTTCCGTTTCCCATCCGGGTTGCCTTGCTGAAAGGGCGCAACCATTATTTATGCTTGCGTAAATTTGAGGCGAAAATCAACACGCTTGATTTTGCCTATGATTATGATGATCGCATTACGGCCGGGCAATTGCTGGTGTGGCTTGGCGAGACGGAAACCGGAGATGATGAGGAGCTGCATTTTGGGCCGCACGGCGCGGAGTTTTGGCGAACTGTCGAAAGCGATGCGGAGTCTTGTTCGGCGAAAACGTGCCCGTGGTTCAAAAAATGTTTTTATCATCGGGCAAAAAACCGCGCCAATCAGGCCGATCTGATCGTTACCAACCATTCGCTCCTGCTTTCGGATATGAAAGCCGAAAACAGGCTTTTGCCCGCATACCGGCAGTTGATCATTGATGAGGCTCACCACTTTGAAGAAGAAGCAACCAGGCATCTCGGCATGGAAGTGCATTATTTTTCTTTGCTGAATGCTTTGCAGCGGTTTTACAAAGACAACCGTTCCGGTCTGCTGCCGGTTTTGGCGGCCAAATTGGCGCAATCCGGCGACGAAGGGATAACTGAGTGGACTGCCGCGCTGGAACGGCTTTTCCCGGAATTTGTGCGTTTAAAGGAAGAGTGGGATACGCTCACCCAGCTTATGTTTGATATGCTCGCCAAGATGAATGCGGCGGACCAAAGCGAACAGGGGCAGCACATCTTGCGCTTGCGTCCTGAGCAAATGCCCTCTCCATGGCCGGCCGCGCTCGAAGCGGAAGACAACATGTATATAGGCATCAGCTCCGTGCTGAACGATTTAAAGCGCATCGTGGATAAAGTCGAACCGCGCCAAGCGGAACTGGAAATAGAAGGGATACTCGGCGATATTTCGGCGGCTGCCGCCGAATTGTCTAGACAGCGGGACACGCTAAGATTTATTATGAGAATGGCGGAAGAACAATTTGTCTATTGGCTGGAAGCGTCCAGCGCTTACAAGCAAAAGTCTTTGCTGCTTACCGCCGCGCCGATGGACGTAAGCCCCGTCTTGCGCGAGCGTTTCTTCGCCGAGAAAGATGCGGTCGTGCTGACTTCGGCGACTTTGTCGGTTAACCAATCATTTGATTATTTGATAGAGGCGCTTGGCCTAAACGAGGCCCAAAAAGACGGACGGCTGGTTACATCCGTTTTGAAATCTCCGTTTGCTTACAGAGAACAGGCTTTGCTCCTGATCCCGCGCGATTTTGCCAGCGTTCGGGGAAATGCCTCGGCGTCGTTCATTGCGGAGCTGGCGCAGTCGCTTTCCAGCGTTGCCAAAGCAACCGGCGGACGGATGATGGTGCTGTTTACGTCCTATCGCATGCTGCGTCAGGTGTATGACCTGATGGTTCCCGAGTTGCTTTCGTCCGGCATGCAAGTTTTGGGACAGGGGATTGGCGGCATCAGCCGCAGTAAAATGATCGCGTATTTTCAAGAGAATCCGTCCAGTGTTTTGCTTGGCACGAGCAGCTTTTGGGAAGGCGTCGACATTCCCGGCGAAGCGCTGAGCTGCCTCGCGATCGTCCGCTTGCCGTTTCAGCCGCCGAACCATCCACTGGTTGAAGCAAAATGCGAGATTGCCAGAAGGAAAGAGCAAAACCCGTTTATGCGCGTCTCCGTCCCGCAAGCGGTCATTAAATTTAAACAGGGATTCGGCCGCTTGATCAGAACGGCGTCGGATAAAGGCATTGTGATTGTGTATGACACGCGGGTGATCGAAACGGCTTACGGTAAGTATTTTCTTTATTCGCTTCCCGGGCCCAAAATCGAACATCTTCCGACGCGATCGCTCGTTTCGCGCATTGCGGAGTGGCTAGCCGAAAGAGAAAAGGGGGATTCCACGTGAAAACTTTGAAAATTTCCGAAGCGGTGGTGCGGAGATTGCCGATTTATTTGCGGTTTCTAAAAGAATTGCAAATGAAAAATGTCATGACCGTGTCGTCGCACGAGCTTGGGCAAAAACTGGATTTGAATCCGGCGCAAATTCGCAAAGATTTGGCGTATTTCGGCGAATTCGGCAAAAAGGGGATCGGTTATGACGTCGGTTATTTGATCGAGAAGATCCGGCAAATTCTGAAGCTGGACCAGCCGATCAATGTGGCGTTGGTCGGCGCCGGCAATCTCGGCCACGCGCTCAGCAATTATAACGCGTATTTGAAAGACAACATGCGGATCTGCGCGATTTTTGACAATCACCCGCAAAAAGTCGGACAAAAAATCAACAATCTCCCGATTCATTCGACGAACGAACTGAAGCGGATTGTGCGGGAAAAGCAAATCCGCATCGGTATTATTACCGTCCCTGCGGCGGAAGCGCAGCGGGTGGCCGACCAGTTTGTCGACGCGGGCGTCGAAGCGATTCTGAATTTTGCTCCGATTATCATCAAAGTGCCGGAGGAAATCAGGGTCCATCACGCCGATTTTACGACGGAACTGCAAAGTTTGGCCTATTATTTGGAAAATTGAGCAAATCGCTTAAACTAGCTGACCGCAGCACTGTTTGAATTTCTTGCCGCTGCCGCATAAACAACGGTCGTTTCGCCCCGGAAGCGGCCGGCCGCTTTTTATGTGCTGGTTGAGCCAATTTTTGCGGATTTTGGTTGCCAAAAACTCGAGCTTCTCGGCGGAATGGCGATAAATCATTTTATAGCTGGTGCAGAACACATCCTCCATTTTATCGGCTAGCCATACGCGATTGCGCGGGCAGCCGCCATAGCATAATTTCAGATATTCGCAAGTTTGGCATTTTTCCGGAAGGTCGGGCTTTAAGCCCATAATTTCCTCGTATTTCGGATTCGTTAATATTTCCGCCAGCGTGTTTTCCTTGAAGTTTCCCACTTTCCAGTCGTTGCTCATGAAAAAGTCGCAGGGAAAAACGTCGCCGTTTTGCTCGATGATCAATGTTTTCGGGCACGTTTTCCGGTGCGTGCATGTCCAACATCTCGTACGGTATGCGGATCTCTTCCGGGCGCTTGTCGCTAGTGCCGTTGAAGTAACAGTTTTTGCAGCCCATGTTGCATTAATTGGATACCGTTTTCCACATGACGCTAAGACCGCTGTAAAGATTTCCCCCGCAAGCAAGACTCATGTCGTATTCCTCTCTTTAGCCCAAACCGTGGCGGTCAAATTTGCCCAATTATTAATAAAGTCCGAATAACTGCAGCAGCTTGTACACCAAAAATGAAATGATTGCCGTACCCGGCAGCGTAAACACCCAGGCGTAAACGATTTTGCCGGCTAAGCCCCAACGAACGGAATTGACCCTGTTGGCCAGACCGACGCCGATTACGGAGCCGGTGATCGTATGCGTCGAACTGACCGGAATACCGATGCGCGCAACGAAAGTCAGGATAAGCGACGTCGCCACTTCCGCGGAAAAACCGTTGATCGGTTCCAGCTTGCTTAGACGCATGCCCATGGTGGTGATGACTTTTTTGCCGCCGATTGCCGTGCCGAGCGCCATGGCCAAACCGCAGGCGAGAATAACCCAGAAAGGAATCGGTTCATCCATGCTGGCAACATAACCGCCGGCAACAAGACCCATCATGATGATGCCCATTGATTTTTGCGCGTCGGAAGTGCCGTGGCTGAAGGCGAGCCATGAGACCGATAGGAGCTGCAGCCTGCGGAACAGCTTTTTCACTTTGGAAGGGGAATAGTTGGCAAAAATGAAATTGAATATTTTCATTAACAGAAACGATAAAAAAGCGCCGATAACCGGTGAAAACAGCATCGCCAAAAGCACCTTGTAAACACCGGAGGCGATGATCAATTGGAAACCGCCGTGGGCGACGCCGGCGCCGATAATGCCGCCGATCAGCGCGTGGGAGGCGCTGATTGGCATGCCGATCAGCGTCATGCCCGTATTCCAGATGATCCCGCCGACCAGAATGGCGACCACGACCGCGAGGGTGATCCCTTCCGATTTGATGATTCCGCCGCCAATCATTTTCGCCACCGCGGTGAAGGCGAAAGCGCCGACCAAATTCAATACCGCGGCCAAAAGTACGGCATAAATCGGCTTTAAGCCTCTCGTTGCGATAATGGTGGCAATTGCATTTGCCGAGTCGTTCCAACCGTTGGTAAAGTCAAACAGCAAGGCGAGAATGACGATCAACACAATAAGTGCCATTCCGTCAAGCATACCGCAATACCACGCTCTCCAGAATGTTGGCCGCATCTTCACACGCGTCGGTCGTTTCTTCAAGCCGTTCGTAAAGTTCCTTCAGTTTGAAATCCTGATATGGGTCCGCCGGGTGCGTGAAAATCTGGCGAATCCCTTCGCGCATCAGCCTGTCGCCTTCGTCTTCCAAACTGTTGATTTGCACGGTATGCGCAAGGATTTGCATATACTTTTTCTTCGCCAACAATTCGAACGCCTGCACCAAATGATTGCAACTGTCGACGATGACTTGCGCGAAATGCCGCATACAGTCGTCGCTCCGAATGACGTTCAGATAATCGAAACGGGCAATGGACGCTTCGATACCGTCGGTTACGTCATCCATCTTGATTGCCAATTCCATGATATCTTCGCGGTCGAGCGGCGTAACAAACGTTTTATTCAAACCGCGAAAAATGTTATGGGTAATTTCATCGCCTGCCGTTTCCAGTTGTTTTATTTTGGGAAAGTGTTTGGCGGGCGGTTCGCTGCCTGACATCGCTTCCTGAAACAAATGCGCGGCTTTCAGCGCGTTTTCTGCGGAATGGATGAGCAGCTTTAGAAAATCCGTGTCGCCTTTTCTGCGAAAAACCATCACAAGGAAAACCCCCGATTTGACAAAATATTTGTTGAAATTGCCCATACCATTTAAAACCTATCATATCCCGTAACGCAACGCAATTGGCAAAACAAAATGACAGCGCTTTTATTTTTTGCGGCTTTCCGGATTGCTTTTCCGCATATGAACGTGTACATTTAAACTGTCAAAACATCCGCGCTGAGGTAAAACGCGCGTGAAAAGGACGAGCAAATGGGTAAAAAGTTAATCAAAAACAGTATTTTTGTTACGATGGATGACGCCCATCCGATTGTAAGCGGATGTTTGGCTTGGGATGATGACACGATCACTTACATCGGAGAGCGCCTGCCGGAAGGACAATTTGACGAAGTGATCGACGGAAGCCACAGGCTGTTTATGCCGGGGCTTGTCAACACGCACGGCCATGCCGCCATGTCGCTTCTTAGGGGATATGCCGACGATTTGGCGCTAAAGGTTTGGCTTGAAGAAAAGATGTGGCCGATCGAAAACAAGTTTACGGATGAAGATGTTCGGATAGGCGCCAAGTTGTCCATTTTGGAAATGCTAAAAAGCGGCACCACCTGTTTTGTCGATATGTACGACCACATGAATGAGGTCGCGTTGGCGGTCGAGCAATCCGGCATTCGCGCTTCGCTGGCGCGGGGAATGATCGGGTTTCCGCCGGAGGCGCAAACGGCCAAGCTAAAAGAAGCGACGCAATTCGCCAAGGACTGGAATGGCAAGGCGGACGGCCGCATTACGACGATGATGTCGCCGCATTCGCCGTACACATGCCCGCCGGATTTTATCAGGCGCATTGTGGAGACAGCGCAAACGCTCAATCTTCCCGTGCATACGCACATGTCCGAAACAAGCGAAGAAGTCGAGCGCAACGTGTGCGATTACGGCAAACGTCCCGTCGCGCATTTGCGCGATTTGGGCATGTTTGACGTCCCTTGCCTCGTCGCGCACGCCGTGCATTTGACCGACGAGGAAATCGGCATTTTGGCGGAGCATAAGGTGCACGTCTCGCATAACCCCGGCAGCAACCTGAAATTGGCGAGCGGGGTGGCCCGCGTGATGGATATGATGCGCGCCGGGATTTTGTTGTCGTTGGGCACCGACAGTGCGGCAAGCAACAACGATTTGGACATGTTCGGCGAAATCCAGCTTACCGCGCTCATTCATAAAGGCGTCTCCGGCGATCCTACCGCCGTCAAAGCTTATGATGCGCTGAAGATGGGCACGATCAACGGGGCCCGGTCGCTTTGGCTGGATCGGGTGGGCATGCTGCGAGCCGGAATGAAGGCGGATTTTATCGGCATCGATATCGACCAGCCGCATTTTTATCCGCGTACCGACTTCATTTCCCATCTTGTTTATTCCGCCAGCGGCCGGGATGTCGCCGATGTGTGCATCGACGGCAAATGGATTGTGCGCAATCGGGAAGTTTTGACGATGGACGAAGAAAAAATTATGCGCGAATTTGCCGCTTGTTTCGCTCGCCTGACGAAATAAAGCATTATCAGGATAAAGCATCAGCAAGCAACTATTGCGAAGGAGAAAATGCCGCATCATGAATAAAAAAGTCGCATTTTTCTCGCTGTCGGTTCTCTTTATAGCCGCTTTGTTTATTTGGACGTACAACCTCGTGCAAGCCGACCATTGGCGGGAACAAAACGCCGCGGTGAAGCGGGCCGTTTCGGTCGGCGATGCGGTTTACGGCTTGCAAAAAGTGGACGATACCGATTGGTTCAACGGCGACAAATCCTATACGATCATTTTTGGACGGGATGCCGACAATCGCCGGATCATCGCCTGGGTAAGCGATACGGATGTGCATATGGAGTACGCCGATGAAGGAATTAGCCGCAAACAGGCGGAGAATCTGGTCAAGGCGGAAACTCCCAAGGCCGTCATCATCCGCGCCGTGCCCGGCGTGCTGAACGATACCTATGTCTGGGAAGTTTACTATAAAGCGAATATAGAAGGTGCGACGAAATATTTTTACGCTTATTATCGCTTTGCCGACGGCAAACGGCTGGACAAGCTTTATCTGAACAGCTGATTTTGCAAAGCTTTCGCCTTGTCGCAAGGCTTTTTTTGTTGCGTAAAAAACGGTTTCCACACATTACATCCGGGGAATGATATCATTTTATGCTATACTTCGATATATACGCGAATCTATAATATATGCTGTTCATTGTCGGATGAAAGGGGGATATTTGTCGTGAAAATTCGTATTATACCTTTGTTAACCAGCGCCGTCGTGTTGTTCGCTGTATTGTTGGGCGGCTGGTTTGCCTATAGAAGCTACGCAATGGAAAATCCGCTTGCGCAGACGGTTAATCATTTGCCCGGCGTGCAGCGCGCCGAAGTTGCCGTCTCCGCCGATCAGGTGACAATTGCGATCACGCCGAAAAATAACGCGAATTTGCGCACCATTTATGATCAATTGCTGAAAAAAGGCAAAGCGGTGATCGGCAACCGCAAGCTTGTTTTGACAGTCCGCGACCACACCAACGAACGATTGGAAAAATTGTGGGCGAACATGTTGTTTCAGGTCGCCCAGTCTATGGAAACGAAGCAATATGCGATGATTCCCGCCGCCCTGCAAAATATGGAAAAGCAAAATCCCGGCATCAAGTCGGTAGCGGAGATGGATGCGACAAACGTGTATATTCAGCTTTATGACGGCGAGTATGCCAAATATGTCATTCTGCCGCGTATTCCCGAGCGAATCGGGGTGTGGCCGAATGAATAAGTATGCGAAAGAAATAGCAATCGGAGCTTTTTTGGCGGTGGTGGGCTTTATTCTGTTTCTTGGCGTAAACGTCATCCCCGTGCTTGTGTTGGCCGCGCTTGCCGCCATTGTTTTCTATCTTTTGCATGCCCGCAGCGGCGCGGGAATTTTCGCGCAATTTGCCAAGCAAAAAGCGGATGTGCGGCCGGAATATTTCACGTTCGCGGAAATTGGCGGGCAGGACCGCGCCAAAGAGGAATTGCGGGAAGCGTTGGAATTTTTGATCCACCGCGACAAAATTGCCAGGATGGGCATCCGCCCGTTAAAAGGCATTTTGCTGTCCGGGCCGCCGGGGACGGGGAAAACATTGATGGCGAAAGCGGCGGCGCATTATACCGACTCCGTGTTCGTCGCGGCGTCAGGCAGCGAATTTGTCGAAATGTATGTTGGCGTCGGCGCGAGCCGCGTGCGTGAATTGTTTCGCGACGCCGTGCAGATGGCGCGCAAACAAAAAAAGGAGAGCGCCATTATTTTCATCGATGAAATTGACGTGATCGGCGCAAAACGCGACGGTGGCCAACATAAGGAATACGACCAAACGCTGAACCAATTGTTGACCGAAATGGACGGCATCCGGGCCAACGTTTCGCCGCGCATCCTGTTGGTGGCGGCCACCAACCGCCTGGAAATGCTCGATCCCGCGCTTTTGCGGCCGGGCAGGTTCGACCGCCGGATTGAAGTGGATTTGCCGGACAAAAAAGGCAGATTGCATATTCTGAACATCCATGCGCAAAATAAGCCGCTTGCGGCGGATGCCAATTTGGAAAAGGTCGCGGAAGAAACATTCGGATTTTCCGGCGCCCAACTGGAAAGCGTGATGAACGAAGCGGCAATTTATGCGCTGCGGGATGAAAGCGAGTTGATTGCGCAGCGGCATTTGTCTTTGGCGATTGACAAAGTGATGATGGGAGAGCGGACGGACCGGAAAGCGACGGACGAGGAAAGAAAGCGGGTCGCCCTGCATGAATTGGGCCACGCGATTGCCGCCGAGACGGTGCGTCCCGGCTCGGTATCGCAAGTGTCGTTAAGCCCGCGCGGCGGCGCTTTGGGATATGTGCGCCACAACCCGCAGAAAGACCAGTATTTATATACGAAGCCGTTTCTCGAGGGACAAATCATGATCGCGCTGGGCGGCGCCGTTGCCGAAGAAATGTTTTACGGCCATCGCAGCACCGGTTCCAGCAACGACTTCGAACAAGCGTTGAAAATTGCGCAGACGATGGTGGATGCCGGCTTGACCGATCTGGGCATCGTCCGTTCCGATCTGTTGGAAAAAACGGATTTGTCCGGGGAGATCAAGCGGATTCTCGATGAACTGACCATGCGCACGCGTCAGTTATTGGAGCCGTACCGCCCGGTTTTCCTGCAATGTTTTGAAATCTTGCTCAAGGAAGAAATTTTGAGCGGCGACCAATTTCGCCGGCTGCTTGCGGCATAACGGGGGCTTTTTGCCCCCTTGCATTTTACATAAGTTCACAAATCGTTCACAAAGAAAACGCTTCAGGTTGAATAGTTTGTTCATATTGCCGCGCACTTGCTGCTTAAAAGAAAAAAACGATGTATCATAGAATCAGATAGAACGCGCAACATGTGACAGTTGCCGACGGGGAGGAACGTTTCCATGAGATTCAAAAAAATCGGCGTAGTCGGCGCCGGCACGATGGGGCAGGGAATTGCCGAAGCTTTGGCGATAAAAGGGTTGGAAGTGTTTCTGGTGGAAAGAACACCGGAAAATCTGGAACAATCCTGGAATATGATCGTCGCCAGCCTGGATAAGCAGATTGAAAAATGGGGCATTACCGTAACAGAGAAAAAGCTGATCCTGGCCAAAATACATAAAACGCCGGACATCAACCGGCTTTCCGAATGCGATATGGTGATCGAATCGATTACGGAAGACCTGGAAATGAAAAAGAATTTGTTTGCCGAGCTGGACAAAATATGCCGGGAAGACGTCATTTTGGCCAGCAACACGTCAACGCTCAGCCTGACCGAATTGGCGGAAGCGACCAAGCGCCCGGAAAACGTCATCGGGATGCATTTTCTGTATCCCGTGTCGAAAATCAATCTGGTCGAAATTATTCGCGGGTTAAAAACTTCCGACAACGTTTTTCAGGAAACAAAGCAGTTTGTCGAAGAAGTGATCGAGAAAAAAGGCATCATGGTGTATGAGTCGCCGGGCTTCGTGACCACGCGGCTGATTTGCACGTTGATCAATGAGGCGCTGCACACTTTGAGCGAAGGTGTGGCGTCGGCGGAAGACATCGACGCAGCGATGCGGATCGGTTACGATTTTCATTACGGACCGCTGGAGATGTGCGACCGTTTCGGCCTGGATTCCGTCATGGCGGCCATGGAGCGGCTGTTCCGCGAGTATGGGGATATCAAATACCGGCCGTCCATTTTATTGAAAAAAATGGTTCGCGCCGGACATCTTGGCGTTAAAACCGGAGAAGGATTTTTCCGTTATGATAAGGATGGTGACCGGATCTCATGAAAATTCTCGTTATTAACGCAGGCAGTTCTTCGCTCAAATATCAGTTGTACGACATGACGAACGAATCGGTGCTGGCAAAAGGCAAAGTGGAACGGATCGGGATGGAGTCGGCGATTGTCTCGCACGAGCCTACGGGCGGCGAAGAAATCCGCAAAGTGCGCGAAGTTTTGGACCACACCGCGGCGATCCGCCGCGTTATCGACATGCTGACGAAATCCGAACACCCGGTGTTACAGTCGATCGATGAAATCGATGCCGTCGGGCATCGCGTGGTGCACGGCGGCGAAACGTTCGCGCAGTCGGTGTTGATTACTCCGGAAGTAAAGCAGGAAATCCGCCGGCTGTTCGATTTGGCGCCGCTGCATAACCCGGCGCATATGATGGGGATCGTTGCTGTCGAGCAAAATTTGCCGAATGTGCCGCAGGCGGCTGTGTTTGACACCGCTTTTCACCAAACGATGCCGAAACAATCGTATTTATACGCCATTCCGACTGTTTTGTATCGCAAGCACCAAATTCGCCGGTACGGATTCCACGGCACTTCGCATGAGTATGTGAGCCAACGCGCGGCGGCGTTTTTGGGCAAACCGCTGGAAAGCCTGAAAATGATCACTTGCCATATCGGCAACGGCGTTAGCTGCACCGCCATACTGGGAGGCAAATCGTTCGATACGAGCATGGGGATGACTCCGCTGGAAGGCCTGATGATGGGCACGCGCAGCGGCGATCTGGACCCGGCGATCGTGCCCTTTACGATGGCGAAAGAAGACTTGACAATCAATGAGGTCAACTCCATGTTGAACAAACATAGCGGCCTGTTGGCGGTTTCGGGCATCTCCAGCGACATGCGGGAAATCGTCAAGGCGATGCAGGATGGCGATCGCAAGGCGGAACTTGCTTTCCAAATGTACGAGTATCGCCTGCGCAAGTATATCGGCGCATACGCGGCCGCGATGAACGGCGTAGACGCCTTGGTGTTTACCGCGGGCGTCGGCGAAAACTCGGTGGAATTGCGCAAAGCGATCTGCACGCAGTTGACCTATTTGGGCCTGGAGTTTGATGAAGCGGCAAACGAGCAAAAGACAGGCGGGGAACGGCGGATATCGACGGCAAATTCGCGCGTACAGGCACTCGTTATTCCCACCAATGAAGAATTGGTCATCGCCCGGGACACATTCCGCCTGGTCACAGCCGCCCAAAACGGGCAATGAAATCGGGTAACGAAAGCGGGTAACTTTAGACGATTCAGTTGCGATTAACGTTGTGGGGAGAGTGGTGACAGATGGCGTTTGAATCGATGGCTGATAAGCCGGTCGCGCGCGGCATGGCGATGGCCATGCAGGAAGGCGACTTTGCGTTTCCGTATCTCTTGCTGCGCGCCTATCGCACCTGCAATCTGACGGATACGGATGTGTTGCTGCTTTTGCATTTGTTGGCGTTTTACCGTAAGGAACACAATGATTTTCCCGCCCTGGACGAACTTTTGTCCCGGATGAGCGCCTCGCAGGAGCAGGTGGCCGATTCGCTGCGGAAGCTTATGAAAGACGGCTGGATTGCCATTGAGGAAGGAACGGACCCGCAAACCGGCATTCATTTTGAGCGGTATAACCTGGAACCGTTGTTTGCCAAACTCGCGGCTGTTGCCGCAAATGCGGCGGGAAACGGCGGCGAATCGCCGGAATTTGCGGAACAGGGCAAGCGCGGCAAGGCGAACAGTGCCGCGAAAACGGGCGGTGCCGAAACGGATATTTTCACAATATTCGAGCAGGAATTTGCGCGGCCGCTATCCCCGATGGAATGCGAGACGATCACCACGTGGCTTGACAAGGACCGTTACTCCAAAGAGCTGATTTGCTTTGCGTTAAAAGAAGCGGTTTTTTCCGGCAAACTGCATTTTCGCTATATCGACCGCATTTTATTGGAGTGGAGCCGCAATCGGGTAACATCGGTGGAGGAAGCGCGCGAACATGCGCGCAAATTCCGCGGTTCGCGCTAGGTAATAAAAGTGGCGCCAACTGTACATAATGGGGTTGTCGAAATTACAACCTCAGGAGGAAAGCAGTGTGCCTGACTGGATGGGAATAGCGCTTCGCACCTTACTGGCGGTAATCGTGTTATTTGCAATGACCAAACTGCTGGGAAAACGCCAAATATCGCAGCTTTCCCTGTTTGAGTATATAACCGGGATTACGATCGGCGATACGGCGGCGTATGTGGCGTTGGAAATGGGGACGGCCTGGTATTTGGGGCTTATTTCGTTATTCGTATGGGTCGCGGTTTCGCTCGGCATCGAATTTTTGCAGTTGAAAAGCAAAAAAGTCCGGGATTTTGTCGACGGCAAGGGAACCGTTTTAATCAAGGACGGCAAGCTGTTGGAGGACAATTTGAAAAAAGAGCGGCTTACGGTCGATGAATTGCTGGCATTGTTGCGCAAAAAGAGCGTGTTTAACACCGCCGATGTGGAATTTGCGGTGATGGAGCCGAGCGGTGAAGTAAACGTGTTGGTGACAAAAGAAAACAAACCGCTCACGCCAAAAGATTTGGGGATCAAAACAGGGCCCGAGCAGGAGACGCAAATGGTCATCGCCGACGGCGAGATTTTGGACGAGCCGCTTGCAACGATCGGCTTGAACCGCGAATGGTTGAAAACGGAACTGGACAAACTGGGCGTGGCTGTCGAAAATGTGTTTTTGGGCCAGGTGGACAGCTATGGCCAGTTATACGTCGATCTCTACGATGACAACATCAAAGTGCCTGCTCCCCAGCAAAAGGCGGCGCTCTTGGCCACTTTAAAAAAATGCGAAGCCGACCTGGAGATGTTCGGGCTGTCGGTTGACGATCTGCTTGTCAAGAAAATGTACGAATCTTGTTCGCAGAAGCTGCAGCAGGTCATTGCGGATGTGAAGCCGCTGTTGGTCCGATAGCTGTTGGTCCGATAGCTGTTGGTCCGGCAAGGGAAGATGTTGCGTTTGCTTATGATTGCAAGGCGTGTTTTTTGATTTCGTCGCCCAACTCCTGCGCGCGTTCCGCCGCGCGATGAATTGCCTTCACGATCGTCTCCGGCATTTCGTGCCGATTCATCACTTCCAAAGCGGCTTGCGTCGTGCCGCCGGGGGATGTTACTTTCGCGCGCAACGCCGCCGGCTGCTCGCCCGTTGATGCAACCATTTTTGCCGCGCCGAGCACCGTTTGGATTGTTAATCCGCGGGCGGTTTCCGCGGCCAGCCCCGCTTCTACGCCGGCGCGAATCATCGCTTCCATCAGAAGGTAAACATATGCGGGGCCGCTGCCGGAGACTCCGGTCACGATATCCAACAGAGGCTCTTCCACAACCGCCGAGACGCCGACAGATTCAAACAAGGCTAACGCGATCTCTTTGTTCGCTTCCGAAACCGCCGGCGAAAAAGCGACCCCCGTTGCGCCGAGCCCGATGGTGCTGGAGGTGTTGGGCATCGCCCGAACGATTTGCGCGCCGGTCAAGGTCAATTGCTCGATGACCGGAATTGCGAGGCCCGCCACGACGGATATGAGCAGATGCCTGGCGGACCAAAGTCCTTTATAGGCGGCCAGCGCCGCCGCGGCGTCTTTCGGTTTGACGGCCAAAACGATGACGTCGGATGCGCCCAGCGCTTGCCGCTTTTGTTCATCCGTCAAGGCCGCCGCCACGCCGTAGCGTTCCTGCAGGAGCGTAAGGCGGTCCGTGCCGCGGTTGATCAGCGTGATTCGCTCCGGCGCGGTTTTGCCTCCTTGCAAAAGGCCGCGCACCATCGCCTCGGCAATCGAACCGGCCCCGAGAAAGCAAATTTGTTTGGCGGAAAGAGCAATTGACATGCGGAAAACCTCCGGATAAAAATTTTCGTAAAATTCAAATGCGAATCTGCCCCTGCCCGGAAACCACGTATTTCGTCGAGGTTAACGCCGGCAGGCCCATCGGGCCGCGGGCATGCAGCTTTTGCGTGCTGATGCCGATTTCCGCGCCGAAACCGAATTCAAAGCCGTCTGTAAACCGCGTCGAGGCATTATGATAAACGGCGGCCGCGTCCACTTCGTTCAGAAACCGTTCGGCGTTGGCGGCATTCTCGGTCACGATGCATTCCGAATGCATGGTGCCGTATTTGCGAATATGGTTCAATGCTTCATCGAGATTTTCCACGGTTTTGACCGATAAAATATAGTCGTTATATTCAGTCGCCCAGTCTTCTTCCGTGGCGGCCTTCATGTCCGGCACGAGTTTTCGCGACTGTTCGTCGCCCCGTAATTCCACATGCTCGGACAAAAGCGCGTCCGCCAATTCGCGCAAATGCGCTTCGGCAAATTTGCGGTGTACGAGCAGCGTTTCCATGGCGTTGCAGACGGACGGACGTTGCACCTTTGCGTTCACGGCGATTTTTTTCGCCATCTCCGGCGCCGCCGTTTCGTCAATATAGGTATGGCATACGCCTGCGCCCGTTTCGATAACCGGGACGGTGGCATTGTTGACGACATTCTGGATGAGCGCAGCACCTCCGCGCGGAATCACGACGTCCAAAAGTCCGTTTAATTTCAGCATTTCATCGACCGATGAACGGTTCGGATCTTCGACAAGTTGCAAAGCTTCCGGCGGTATCGCGCTTGCGGAAAGGGCGTCCCGCAATATTTCCACAATTTTTTTGTTGGACGACAGCGCCGCGGAACCGCCGCGCAACACGACAGAGTTGCCGGTTTTCAGGCATAACGCCGCGGCATCGACGGTTACGTTGGGGCGCGCCTCGTACACCATCCCGATAACGCCGAGCGGCACGCGAATTTTGCGAATGCTTAAACCATTCGGCCGTTCGGTGCTTTCCAGCACTTCGCCGATCGGATCGGGCAGTGCGATAATTTCGCGCACGCCGTCCGCCATCGCCGCGATCCGCTTGCTGTTCAATTCCAAGCGGTCCAGGAGCGACTTGGATAGGCCGGTTTCCTTGCCGCGCCGCAAATCTTCCGCATTGGCGGCGATGATTTCTTTTTCCCGCGAGATTAATGCCTCCGCCATTAGGCCAAGCGCATGGTTTTTCTGTTCGGTCGTAAGCGCCGAAAGGCGCGGTGTGCATTGTTTGGCCAATGCGGCTTTTTCCCTTACTTCACTCATGTTTTTTCCTCCCACATAAAAATATTAATGATTGAACGCAAACCATTCGTCCCGGTGGATGACTTCCGCGGGGTGGGCGTCGACCCGCTTTTGCGCCTCTTTCAAGGACATGCCGGCTACCGCGCGGATTTGCCAGGATGCGTAATTGCTGACGCCGCGTCCGATCGTCTGCTTCTGCGCGTTTTGGACTTCAACGACATCGCCCGGATGAAACTCGCCGGTCACGGCGATCACGCCGGCCGGCAGCAGGCTTTTGCCGCCAAAGAGCAGCGCTTTTTCCGCGCCCTGGTCGATCTGGATCGTACCTTGCGGCTTCGACAAAAAACCGACCCATTGTTTTTTCATCGGGAGAGTTTCCGAATGAGTATGGAAATACGTTCCTTTTCCTTGGCCCTTAAGGGCACGCAATAAATCCCCGGGTTCGGCCGCTGTGCCTACGAACGCGGGGACGCCGCCGCGCATGGCAATCCGCGCCGCTTCGATCTTGGAACGCATGCCGCCGGTGCCGACAGCGCTGCCGGCGCCGCCCGCGATCCGCATAATCGCTTCGTTGATCTCGTCAACCTGTCCAATCCGGGTAGCATTGGCGTTTTTCCGCGGATCCGCGGAATACAGCCCGTCCGTATCGGTGACGATCAACAGGTGCTGCGCTTTGACCAGATTGGCGGTCAGGGCGCTTAACGTATCGTTGTCGCCGAATTTCAGTTCGTCGACGGAGATCGTGTCGTTTTCGTTGATGATCGGAACCGCCTTTTTTTGCAAGAGCACTTCGATTGTCATCAGGGCGTTCGTCGCCCGTTTGCGGTTGGAAAAATCCGACCGGGTAAGCAGAAGCTGCGCTACTGGCAGCCCGAAGCGGGAAAACGCCTCCTGGTACGCTTGCATCAGCAGCGCTTGCCCGACGGCTGCGGAAGCTTGCTTTGCCGCCAGAATTTTCGGGCGCTCTTTGTACCCGATCGACATATAACCGGCGGCAACGGCTCCAGAGGTCACAAGCAAAACCTGCGTTCCCTGCCTGATCAGTTCGGCGATCTCCGCGGCGAAATAATCCACCTGTTTCCGGTTGAGGCCGCCCTCCCGGGTTGTCAGCGAACTGCTGCCGATTTTGACGACGATGCGCTGCATAAAAATGCTCCTTTCAAAGCTTGCGGAGACTTGCAAATATGCAAAAAGACTCCCATCCGGTTAAGGACGAAAGCCTGGCTTCCGCGGTACCACCTTAATTGATGAAAAAATCATCCGCTCTTTTCCGGATAACAGCCGGATCCTGTCCAACTTGTCATTGGCCGTTCAGGGGCGGGTGCGGAAAGCATGCGCGGTAAATTTTCGCAGCCGGGAAATTTACTCTCTGAACGCCAGGGGCTTTCCGCCTTTTCCCTTCGTCACGTTTCTTTCTGTTTTGTAGTTTAAAGATAGCATGCGGGCTTATGTTTGTAAAGCGCGCATGGCGCGCGACCGGCTCCGACGCATCCCCTGCGCGTGACGCTGGCAATGGCGGGCAACTGGCTCCGGCGCGTCCCGCCCTCTGTGCGTGATGCCGGCAATGGCGGCGCGGTGGCGGATCATTAAGAAGCGGGCAGCGGGCATAGAAGTGTGCAACTTGGCAACCAGCTTGCATCCGGGCTCGAATTAAAATGTTAGAAATGGCTTTAAAGATCTGACTTTTACTGACCTATAGAAAAATATATATGAAAAATGGAATATAATTTTCTCAGAATTTGATTTTTTAATGAATATATATGAAAAATAGTATATATTTGATCGTGAATTTAAATTTTACACAAATATATATGAAAAATCACATTTATGAGCTGCAAACTGCGACTTTTATGAAAATGTATGTGAAAAAACATATTTATTGGCCGCAAAGCCCATTTGCCTGCCTTTAGGGACAACCCTGGATGGTTAAGGTTAAGGAGCTATTTTTGCCGAGTGTTCGCCGTGTCTTTACTTCAAGCAGAAAATGTATTACTTTTAAAAAGCAAGGTAACGGGCAAAATGTGAGGAAAAACAAATGGAAAAGCGACTTTCGCCGGGAATTAAGACCGTTCGGATAATCTTTTGTGTTTTGGCAATCTTGTTTGGCATTTGCGTCTTGATTCAGGTTTTTCTGGCAGGGCTCGCGATCTTCTACGGGCCGGATAATTGGTCCAGACATACATCATTTATCCATCTGTTCGAGTACTTGCCGATTCTAATGTTTATCCTTAGCTTTTTTGGGCGTATCAAAGGGGCGGCGCGTTGGCTAAGTTTTGGTCTGATCCTGTTAATCATGGTGCAATATGCAACGGTCAAGGGCTTGCCCGAAGTAGGATACTTGGCGGCACTGCACCCTGTCGTCGCTTTGCTGATATTTTGGGCGGCAATTGTGGTGATTCGGCGATCTTTACGGTTATTCTAGCGAGATGAAAATGGTCCTATTCATTGCAATCAAAGGAGTTGTTGCCAATGTCGATTCCCTTTTACCAAGTCGATGCGTTCACGGATCAGCCGTTTGCCGGCAATCCCGCGGGAGTTTGTCTATTGCCGGGGCCAAAGGGTGATGCGTGGATGCAAAATGTGGCGGCGGAAATGAATTTGCCGGAAACGGCGTTTCTGCTAAAGCAGGAGGACGGCTATTCCTTGCGTTGGTTCGCCCCGCAAAGCGAAGTTCCGTTGTGCGGCCATGCCACTTTGGCGAGCGCATATGTGTTATGGGCGACCGGACAACTTGCAGCATCCGTTGAAGCGAGGTTTCACACCAAGAGCGGCCTGTTGACCGCGGTGAAAAACGGCGATTGGATCGAGCTCAATTTCCCTGCTGAAAAGGCAACGCCGTGCGTTGCGCCGGTATTTTTGCCGGAAGCGCTGGGCTGCGATTTTGTCTATGTGGGCCGCAACCGCATGGATTATTTGGTGGAAGTGGCGTCGGAAGAAGAGCTAAAATCGCTTGCACCGGATATGAATTTGCTTATGAAAGTCGACACGCGCGGTGTCATCGTAACGTGCCGGGCGAAGACAAAGCCGTACGATTTCATGTCCCGCTTTTTTTGCCCGCTTCTGGGCGTGCCGGAAGATCCGGTCACCGGGTCGTCGCACTGTTGCCTTGCGCCGTATTGGCAACAAAAGTTGGGCAAAGACGAATTTGCCGCCTTCCAGGCTTCGCCCCGCGGCGGTGTACTGCGCGTGCGCGTTGAGTCTGGAGGCAGGGTGGCGATCAGCGGGCAGGCGGTCGTCGTGCTGAAAGCGGAACTTTTTTCTTGAGCGCGTTTTGTTTATAATAAAACGGGTAAATTGAATGATTCGTATGGGAAAGGAAGTTTCTATGATTATTCAACCTAAAATCAGGGGATTTATTTGTACGACTGCCCATCCGACCGGCTGCGCAGAGCATGTGCGGGAACAAATCGCATACGTGCAAGGGAAAAAGCCAATTGCCGGAGCAAAAAAAGCGCTCGTTATCGGCGCGTCGACAGGTTACGGATTGGCATCGCGGATTGCCGCCGCGTTCGGCTGCGGCGCGGATACGATCGGCGTGTTTTTTGAACGGCCCGCTTCCGGGGACAGAACCGCAACCGCGGGCTGGTACAACACAGTTGCTTTTACGGAAGCTGCCGCTGCGAAGGGGCTGTATGCCGGCAATATTAACGGAGACGCCTTTTCCGATGAGATCAAAGCGCAAACGATTCGTTTGATTAAAGAGAAATTCGGCAAAGTCGATCTGGTCGTATACAGTTTGGCGTCGCCGCGCAGGACGCATCCGCGAACCGGCGAGACATTTGCGTCGGTCATTAAGCCGATCGGCAAATCTTTCACCAGCAAAACGGTCAATACCGGGACCGGTGTCGTATCCGAAGTTACGGTAGAACCGGCGACCGACGATGAAATTCGCCAGACAGTCGCCATTATGGGCGGCGAAGATTGGGAAATGTGGCTGGACGCTTTAAGCGCCGCCGAAGTGTTGGCTGAAGGCGTTACCACCGTTGCTTATTCGTATATTGGCCCGGAAGTGACGCACGCGATTTATCGCGAAGGCACGATCGGGCGGGCGAAGGACCACCTGGAAAATACCGCGCAAGTTTTGCGCGAAAAGCTGAAACCATTGGGCGGCAGGGCATACGTGTCGGTCAACAAAGCGGTTGTAACGCAATCCAGTTCGGCTATTCCTGTTGTGCCTTTGTACATAGCCCTTTTATTTAAAGTCATGAAAAATAAAGGATTGCACGAAGGCTGCATCGAGCAGATGTATCGGCTGTTTGCCGATCGTCTCTACACGCAGACAGGCACGCCGACCGACGGGAAAGGACTTATCCGCATCGACGATTGGGAAATGACGAGCGAAGTGCAGCAGGAAGTCGCCAAACTGTGGGGAGAAGTAACCACCGATAATCTGGACAAGTTGTCCGATTATGCCGGTTACAAAGCCGATTTTCTGAAATTGTTCGGCTTTGGGTTGGATCATGTCGACTATTCCGCCGACGTGAGCCCCGAACTTCCACTCGCCCTGGCAAACGAGCAAGTCGGCTGAACGCGCAAAGCGGAGGGATGCTTCTTTTTTCCTGCATCCGCAGCGAAGTGATGCGAGAAGCAAAACGATACGAAACCGACCGTTCGATGACCGTTCGTTGAATGCTCATCGGACGGTTTTTTTATGCTTTGGATGTGTTCCTAAAAACAAATGTTTGTTTTATATTTATTTTCCATGCACCAGCTCTGTACTCATCGCCTTTAGGCGGCCAGCATCCAGAATGTGCTCTTTGTAAACGTTATACCCCAC
This sequence comes from Bacilli bacterium, assembly GCA_036381315.1. Lineage (NCBI taxonomy): Bacteria > Bacillati > Bacillota > Bacilli > Bacilli bacterium. Next base: position 23,097 of record DASVDB010000106.1, read on the forward strand.
TGCGCAACGCTAAAACGAGGAGCGAACCACCTACCCGCGCAATGCAAAACGGTAGGATCGTCATCCCGCCCAACTCTAACGGACGCAGCAGAGGCTATTTTCCGAAAAAAGGCCGCTCAAAAAATTTAACGGACGTGACAGAGGCTATTCGCTGATTTTTTACCTGAATACCGCACAAAGTTCTAAAATAAGCGCACCCACGTCCGTTAAACTTTAAAACCGGGCGTAAAACCCAAAATAGCCTCTGTCACGTCCGTTAGATCCGAAAACTCCTTAATACGAAGTTGCATGTCGGCAAACCGACTGGGCTTCAAAGCGAAAATGCCGCAGTTCGCCGAACCGGTTGCGTTCCGTCAGCGGGCTAGAAAGGCCGCAAGCCGGCAAACCGTCCGCGGTTTTGCGGATGAGTTACGGCCGAGTTTTCGTTGGCGAGCTTTAGGTGGCTTAAAGCCACCGATTGCTTTTCCGCGAGACTCGAGCCTGAACAGGCGGCTTTCAGCCGCTGGCAAGAACTTGCCGGTTTTAGCCGGCAGTCGTTTAGTTGGATTTTGTCCAATCAAATTTTCCGATTTCACCCTTGCAAAAGGAATTAAGTGGATTTCATCCATCTAATTCAGGCGATTTCCAATAATTTTGTTGATTTCATGTAAAAATAGTTGGACAAAATCCAATTAAACATTCCATTACAAAATATTCCTCGATAATAGTTGGATAAAATCCAACTAAATTCCGGCGTAATCAATCCCCATCCGCTTATTCAAAACACTCCGAGTTTGCCGATCCGCTCGATTGCCTCGCGCAGCCTTTCTTCCGTCGTCAAGAGGCCGAGGCGAACATAGCCTTCGCCATTCGCGCCAAAGCCGCTGCCCGGCGCGACCACTACTTTTGCCTGCGAAATCAACAGTTCGGCGAACTCCGAAGATGTGTAGGGGCGCGGAACAGGCAGCCAGGCAAAAAACGATCCGGCCGACGGCTGCGCAGGCCAGCCGATGTCGCGCAAAGCCGCAAACAACGCGTCGCGGCGTTTTTCATAAACGGCGCACAGCTCGCGCACGCAATCCTGCGGTCCGTTCAAAGCTGCCGCCGCCGCTTCCTGTATCCCGCCGAACAGACTGCAATAGTAGTGGTCCTGCAAAAGGTTGAGCATGCCGACGATTTGCGCGTTGCCCACGGCGAATCCAACCCGCCATCCCGCCATATTGAAAGTTTTCGAAAGCGTATAAAATTCAACGCCGACTTCTTTGGCGCAAGGCGTTTGCAAAAAGCTGGGCGGTTTGACTCCGTCAAAGCCAAGCGCCCCATAGGCAAAATCGCTGGCTACAACGATGTGGTGCTTTTCCGCAAAGCGGACCGTTTCCGCATAAAATGACGGTGTTGCCGTCGCGGCAGTCGGATTGTTCGGATAATTGATGAACATGAGCTTGGCGGTATTCGCTTCTTTTTCCGGAATAGCGGAAAAATCGGGCAAAAAACCGTTGCCCGCGGAAAGCGGCATCGTCACCATCCGCGCGCCCGCAAGCGCAATGCCCGACCAATAGTCGGGATAACCCGGATCCGGGACCAAACAAACATCGCCGTTATTCAACAAGCATTGGCTGATTTCCACCAGTCCGGTTTTGGCGCCGAATAATACGGCGATTTCCCGTTCGGGGTCCAGTTTAACGCCGTAATCCTCTTGATAGCGTTTGGCAACCGCTTGTTTCAGAAAAAGGTAGCCGTCAAACGGCGGATAGCGGTGATAAAGCGGATTTCCCGCCGCTTCCCGCAGTGCTTGTACAATATGGTCGGGGGTCGGCAAATCCGGATTACCCTGGCCGAGATTGATGACATCATGTCCCTCAGCGATTTCCGCTTGGGCGCGTTTGACGAGATTGGCAAAAAATTGTTTGGGCAACCGTTGCAGCCTGTCGGCGCTCTTCATCTCAAATGCGCCCCACGGCCGATTTGTTTCATTCATGAGCCGATCACTCCGTTTTCCGATTAAACAATCCTAATTTACCACGATTGTTAGCGGCTGTATATAAATCAGCGCGAACATGTGCTAATCTTATGGTGAAGGGCTTTTCAGTTCGGCGCTTGAAAGAGGCGGTTTTGTGAAAATCATGGTGACAGGCGCAACCGGCTTTATCGCCGGACATCTGCTGCGTCTCCTGCATGCACGCGGACACCAAACCGTTTGCGTTTCCAGATTTCCGCATGCGGGCGCGGGTTTATCCGGGGAATGGACCACATGGGATGATCTTGCCCAAAATCCGGCAAAGTTTGCGGGCATTGACGCAATCGTCAATTTGGCCGGCGCGACGATTAACAAACGCTGGACGAAGCGGGCGAAAAAGCGCATTTACTCGTCAAGAATAGAAGCAACGAAGCGGATCGCCGAACTGGTCGACCGGATTAAAGACAAGCCGAAAGTAGTAATAAACGGTTCGGGTGCGGGGATATACGGCACATCGGAGACAAAAATTTTTACCGAGCAAAGCGAGGGCCAAGACAGCGACTTTTTAGGTTCCGTAGTCCGGAATTGGGAAGCCGCTGCCGATCAAATTGCGGGCACCCGAGTTGTCAAACTGCGGCCGGGCGTAGTGTTGGGCAGCGACGGCGGGGCGTTTCCGCTCATGGTTTTGCCTTACCGATTATTCGCGGGCGGGCGGATCGGAAGCGGGAAGCAATGGCTGCCGTGGATCCACATCGACGATATGGCGGAATCGATCCTTTTCTGCATCGAATGCGAGGAAATATCCGGCCCGGTGAACTGCGCAGCGCCTCACCATGTGACAAACGACGAATTCGGGCGAATGCTTGGCGACATATTGCGCCGCCCGCATTGGCTTCCCGTTCCCGCATTTCTAATGCGTTTGGCGTTGGGGGAAATGTCCATGTTGTTGTTGCAGGGCCAGAGGGTTGCGCCGCAGAAATTGCTCGCGCACGGTTTTCGCTTCAACTTTCCCGAACTGAATCCGGCGTTGCAGAATTTGCTAATGAAACGAAGGGATATACCATGACCGAAAAACTACGCGTCGCACTGATCCAGATGCATGTGCAGGCAGGCGAGCCGGAAGCCAATTTTGCCGCCGTAACCAGGCGTTTGCAGCAAGTCGCCGCATCCGAGCCGAAGCCGGATTTGATCATCTTGCCGGAGATGTGGAATACCGGTTATGCCTTGCCAACCATAACGGAAACTGCGGACGAAAACGGTTCGCGGACGAAAGACTTTTTCTCCGCATTCAGCAGCACGCAGCAAATCAACGTGATCGCCGGGTCCGTTTCGGTTAAAACGAAACAAGGCGTAAAAAATGTCGCTTACGCATTTGACCGCAACGGCAAGCTCGTTGCCGAATACGCCAAACTCCACTTATTTCGTTTAATGGATGAGGAAAAGTATCTGATCGGCGGGAACAAAAGCGAATTGGCGCAATTTGACGGTGTTTTGGCTGGTCTTATGATTTGCTACGATCTTCGCTTCCCCGAATTGGCGCGCAAATACGCGCTCGCGGGCGCGAACATCCTGTTTGTTCCGGCTGAGTGGCCGCATCCCAGACTGCATCATTGGCGTACGCTGTTGCAGGCGCGCGCGATTGAAAACCAGCTGTTCGTGGTGGCTTGCAACCGCGTCGGCATAAGCGGCGGGACGCACTTTTTCGGCCACTCGATGGTGGTTGATCCATGGGGAGAAATCGTTGCCGAAGGCGCGGAAGACGAAGCGGACATTTTTGCCGAACTTGATCTGACATTGGTCAACCGGGTGCGCAAGCAAATACCGATCATTCCGGACCGCCGGCCGGAAGTTTACTGAAGCTTACTGATGGCGGCATCAGCTGTTTTTCCTTACCACGTCCAGTAAAGTGGCGATAAACGCGTCCGCCGCCTTGGACAAGTATCTTCCTTTGCGGTAAGCGATCACCAATGTGCGGGTTGGGCGCGGCTTGGCTAACGGCAAATATACCGGAACGAATTCGCTGGTCTTTACCCGCGTAACCATCACCGGCACGAAGGCAATTCCCATGCCCGCCGCCACCAGCGATTGGACGGTTTCGATATTGCTGCTTTCAAACATGATGTTGGGCGTAAATCCGGCGCTGCGGCACAAATCGAAGGTAAGTTGGCGGAATCCTTGGCCTTTTTTCAATACGACAAACGGTTCGTCCCGCAATTCGGACAATTCCACGCATTGGTCTTGCAATGAAGCTCTTGTGGCAAAGCGATGCGCGGGAGGAACGGCGAGACGGATTTCTTCTTCCACCAGCGTTTGGTATTCCAGCATTTGTTCGCCGAGCGGCAGCGCCAAAAGCGAAATATCCGTCTGTCCGCCGGTCGTATGCTCAATCAGTTTATCCGTCGTATCTTCGATCAGTGTAATGTCCACTTGCGGATATTTTGCTTTGTAAACTGGCAGCACCTTGGGCAGAATGTGCGAGCCGGTGATGGGCAGCGAACCGACAATCAGTTTGCCTTTGCGCATTTGCGATATGTCGTCCATCTCCTGCTTCAACTGCTCGACGGAGTCGATGATCTTGCGCGCGTTCTCGACGAACGCCTGCCCCGCGTAAGTCAATTCCACCGAATTGGTGCTGCGCTGGAACAGGATCACCCCCAGCTCTTTTTCCAATTTGGACAGCTGCTGGCTCAGCGACGGCTGGGCGATATGCAGTTTTTCCGCGGCCCGCGAAAAGTTCAACTCTTCGGAAATTTTGATGACGTACTGCAATTGGCGCAGTTCCATACACAGTCCTCTTTTTCTTATAGTTTCAACCTATTAAGTCTATAGATATTATATCTTAGAACAATGAAGATGGAAATGCTATTATAGTTGGTAAGTAAAATTGAGGTGAGAAGCTATGGCGAAAAAGACTTTATACGAAAAAATTTGGGAACAGCACGTTATTCACGAGGAAGAAGGCAAGCCCAGCGTCATTTACATCGATTTGCATCTCGTTCACGAAGTGACTTCCCCGCAAGCGTTCGAGGGGTTGCGGCTGAACGGCCGCAAAGTGCGCCGGCCTGATCTGACGTTTGCGACTATGGATCACAACGTGCCTACGACGCAAAAAGACCGCTTCAATATCAAAGATCCGATTTCCCGGCAGCAAGTGAAAACATTGGCGGAAAATTGCCGGGAATTCGGCGTCAAACTGTACGATCTGAACTCGGAAGATCAAGGGATCGTGCATGTCATGGGGCCGGAATTGGGGCTTACGTATCCCGGTAAAACGATTGTTTGCGGCGACAGCCACACATCGACCCACGGCGCATTTGGCGCGCTCGCGTTCGGCATCGGCACGAGCGAGGTGGAACACGTGCTGGCGACCCAATGCCTGCAACAGGCGAAATCGAAAACGATGGAAGTTCGCGTAAACGGCAAACTTCGCCCCGGCATCCGCGCCAAAGACTTGATCCTGGGCATTATCGGCAAATTCGGAACGGCGTTTGCCACCGGTTATGTCATTGAATATACGGGGCAAGCGATTCGCGACCTGTCGATGGAAGGCCGGATGACGGTTTGCAATATGTCGATCGAAGCCGGCGCCAGAGCCGGGTTGATCGCCCCCGACGAGAAAACGTTCGCCTATTTACGCGGGCGCCAGTTTGCCCCGAAAGGCGCGGACTTTGACCGTGCTGTGGAAGAATGGAAAAAGCTCGTTACCGACGAAGGCGCCGAATATGATGCGGTCGTCGAATTTAACGCGGACGAATTGGTGCCGCAGGTGACCTGGGGAACAAGCCCGGGCATGGGCGCGGATATTTTGTCCAGCGTTCCCGATCCGGAAAGCTTCGCGACGGAAGGGGAGCGCCGCGCGGCAAGAAGAGCGCTCGAATATATGGGGTTAAAGCCGGGCACGAAAATGAAGGACATTCAGCTTGACCGTATTTTTATCGGTTCGTGCACCAACGCGCGCATTGAAGATTTGCGCGCCGCGGCGCAAATTGTTAGAGGCTATCATGTAGCGCCGACAATAAAAGAAGCGATTGTCGTGCCGGGTTCCGGGCGCGTGAAAGCGCAAGCGGAAAAAGAAGGACTGGACAAGATTTTTATCGCTGCCGGATTTGAATGGCGCGAAGCCGGATGCAGCATGTGCCTGGCCATGAATCCCGACTTCTTGTTGCCGGGAGAGCGCTGCGCCTCGACATCGAACCGCAATTTTGAAGGGCGTCAGGGGCGCGGCGGCAGAACGCATCTTTGTTCGCCGGAAATGGCCGCGGCAGCGGCCATCAAAGGACATTTTGTCGACGTTCGCGAATGGGAAATTAAAGAACCGGCTTCGGTTTAACCGCACAACTGGCGGAAAGGAGACGATCAACAATGGAAAAATTTACGAAACATACGGGCATTGTGGCGCCTTTGGACAGAGTGAACGTGGACACCGACGCCATTATACCGAAACAATTTTTAAAACGCATTGAACGGACGGGATTCGGCCAATTTTTGTTCTATGAATGGCGTTTTACCGAAAATGGCGAGCCCATTACCGATTTTGTGCTGAATCAACCCCGTTACCAAGGCGCATCTGTGCTGCTGGCCGGCGAGAATTTCGGCTGCGGTTCCTCGCGCGAGCATGCACCGTGGGCTATTCTCGACTATGGATTTCGCGTTATCATCGCGCCTTCGTTCGCCGATATTTTTTACAACAACTGCTTTAAAAACGGAATATTGCCAATTCGCATGAGCCAGGAAAAAGTGAGCGAACTGTTTCAGCGCACTGCCCAGCATGAAGGCTATAAACTTAACGTTGACCTCGAGCAAAAAGTCATTACCGACGAGTTCGGTTTGCGCATGGAATTCAACATTTTGGAACATCGCCGGCAATTTTTGCTGCTTGGTATGGACGACATCGGCTTGACGCTGCAGCATGAGGCGAAAATCGCCGCATACGAGAAAGAGCACCAAAGCAGGCTGGCTTACCCGACCGCCTGAGACAAATGGTTATCCGTACAATATCGTTTGCGAAAACCGGAGCGGTTTGCGTAACGCGCTGCTCCGGTTTGTTTTTGTCTATTTTGATGCGGCAAAAATTAGCGGATTTCGCAACTTTAAAGATTTTCCGTCGTCTAAATCTATGTCGAGAGCATGTCGATTCATTGCCTTTATTGTCACCCTTGCGGCGTATTTGCTAGAATGATAGTGTTGCGCCGATCGATCGTTTGCGAGGTGAATCATGAAACGGATTTTGCTGATATTGGTCATATTGGTTATGTCTCCTTTTGTTACCGCATTAGTCAGCGCGGAAAATTCCGTGAATGTTTACATTAACGGAAGCAAATGGCAGGGGGCGGACTCGGCCATTCTGTTTCACTCCGCTGTTTTTCTTCCGATCAGTGTGATCAATAACGGCCTGGGCATCCAAACCAAATGGAACGGGCAAGATCAAAACATCGTGATGCGGATGGGGACCGATCGGATGGTGCAAACCATCGGCAAATCGACAGCCGCGGTAGACGGGAAAAACGTGGAACTGGCGGAGGCCCCAAGGATGTTCAACAATCAGCCGTACGTGGCGGCGCGGTCTTTAACCGGCGCATTCCGCGTAAAAACCACTTGGGATGGCCTGAAGAATGCGCTTTATCTGTTTAAAAACGACCGTGGCATTTCCACGCAAACCGCCTCGAAAGACGAAAACGCGGCAGAAAATGAATCGCAAGCGGCGGAAGAAAAAATATCCCGGCAAACGGAGGCGGATTCCGAACCGGATCGTTCCATTTTAAGCGAAAACCGGCAAAATGAAACCGACTTAACGTTTGACGATGTGATTAATACGAGCGGCAAAACGGTGGTGAAAGCGATCAGTTCCGATCAAAACGGCATTGTGATTCGCATGGACGGCGCGGTAACCCCGGACATCTTTACATTGCCTGATCCGTACCGAATCGTTGTCGATTTGCGGAACGCGGAACTCGACCGGTCGCTCTTGAGCGACTCTGCCGCGCAAAACGGCGAAGTTGCGGCAAACCATCCGTACGTGGAAAATATCCGCTACGCCTTGTTCGATAATGCGCCGGTCACCGTGCGCGTCGTCATCGATTTGAACAGAAACGTTAACTACAAGTTGGTTCAGGATGAGGCGGATCATCAAATTGTGATTTCAATTCCCACCAAAGTGTACAAGGTTGTCGTTGACGCCGGCCATGGCGGCACGGATCCGGGTTCCACCGGCTACAGCAAAAAAGATGAGAAATGGTTTACGCTGGCGCTGGCAAAGAAATTAGCTGCCATTCTCGGTAATGATTCATCAATTGAGCCGATTTTGACGCGATCCGACGATTCGACCGTGTCGCTGGATGAACGCGTTGCAATTGCCAACAAAGAGAATGCGGATTTGTTTGTGTCCATCCACGGCAATATCTACGAAAATTCGCAAAGCATCCGCGGAACGGAAACCTATTATGCGCGTGATGAAAGTATTCCCTTGGCTGAAGAACTGCATAAGCGGGTGTTAAGCGCAACCGGTTTTCCTGACAGACATGTCCGAAAGGAAAATTACCGCGTGATTAAAAATACCAAAATGCCTGCGGTGTTGCTGGAAATCGGCTATCTGTCCAACCCGACGGATGAAAAAAATATGCTGAATGAAAGTTTTCAGGAAAAACTGGCAGGAGAAATCGCCTCGGGTATCCAATCATATCTGAAGCAAATGGGAGAGGAGAATTAATATGTTAAAAGGATTGCGGAAATTGAGCCAACGAACATTGGCGGTCGTTCTGGCTTTGCTTTTGGCGGCAAGCGGATCCGTCATGGCGGAAAACGCCGCAACCGGGGAAAGCGGCGGATCGGGCCCTGCCGTGATCGCCTCTTTCGCCGACGTTAATCCCGGGCATTGGGCCGAAAAATTTATTTCCAAGTTGGCGCTTTTGGATGTTGTGAGCGGCGATACCAGCGGCAATTACAACCCAAGCAGCGATGTCACAAAAGAAGAAGTTGCCATTATGGCCGTTCGGCTTCTGGGTCTGCAGGATGAGATCGATACCGCGGGCGATTATGCGCTAAAGTTGATCATTTCGCCATGGGCCAAACCTTATGTGGTAAAAGCGATAGACGAACATTGGATCGATTTGCAAGAAGAAATGGACGGGTACGACCCGCTTACTTCCTGGGGCAAATCCAAAGCGTCGCGCGAATGGGTTGCCAAACTGGTCGTGCGTGCGCTTGGCAAGGAAGCGGATGCGCGCGCGCTGGGACTTATGACGACATCATTTACCGACGATAGCGATATTTCCGCGAATGCGCGCGGCTACATAAACGAAGCGGTCAACTTGGGGATTATTAAAGGCAAAGACGACGGCAACGGAGGAATGGCCTTTGCCCCCAAAGGCAATATTACCCGGGCGGAAATAGCAGTCATGTTCGGCATGGCGGAAGAACTGCTTGCGCAGCGTTCGGAGCGGATTGTAAACGGTACGCTTATGGAACTCGGCAGCCAATCCGTTACGTTATTGACTGCGGACGGCACGACAAAAACATATTCGCTCTCGCCGGAAGTCAAATTTTTCTCCGGCAAAACCAACAAACGCGTCAATTCCTGGGAAATCGGCAGCAATGAACAAGTCTCCGTCATCCAGATTGATGACATGGCTTATTACGTCGAGTCTACCGGCAATCAAGCCGCTTATGAAGATATTACCGGTCAGGTTGTCAGCACAGACGGCGGCCTGCTGAAATTGACTGTGGACGGACAAGACAAAATTTACACGTTGTCAAACGCAACGCTGATCGTCGATCGAAACGGCTCGGGAATGAACTTGTCCGATTTGCTTGCGGGCATGACGGTCACAATCAGCAAAATGCCCGGAGATGCCAGCAACCCGGTCGTGAAAATCACCGTCCAGGATGACGCGCCGGTGGTGGCGACTGTTACCGGAACGATTCAGGCTATCGATTTGAACGACAGCAAGATAGAAGTGAAGGACGCTTCGACAGGAGCGGTGAATTGGTATGCGCTGCCTACCGGCTTGCCGATTGCCTATCACGACAGCGCGATCACAATCGGCGATTTGCATATCGGCGATCAAGTTACTGTGCAAACGACGGACGGCGCCGTAACGTCTTTTTCGGTGGACAACTCCAGTGTTTTGATCTATGAGGGCAAAATAAACAGCGTTGACGCAGACGGCAAGACAATCATGCTGAATTTGGGCAATAATGAGTTAAAAGGATTTTTTACTATCGATGATGTGAAAGTTGTAATCGACGGACTGACGAACGCGTCTTTACTCGATATTCAGAAAGACGACGAAGTAACCGTGGAAGTGGACGGCAACAATATGGCCCGAAAAATCACGGTGAAAAACCGGGAAGTCGAAGTCGCGCGGAATGCCGTAATCGTTTTGCCCTATAAAGCGGATTTTGGCCAAACCATTCTGGCGATTGGAAAAGAATTGCAAACGTTTAACGTTACCGACCGCACATTGCTTGAATATAACGGCATGCGGGTTGATTTGAAAGATTTTGCAACGTATTTTCCGGTGGATAAAAAAGTTGATATTACGTACTCCGGAGATCAGCTGATTTCACTGCGAGTTACAAACTTTTACGACGGCGTGCTTGAAGAAATCAATACCTTGCAAAAAACTATCAAATTGGCATCGGAAAATTACGGCGATATAACGTTAAACTACAACTTTTTGGCGATCAATGTGTTTGGCAAAACAAGCGGCAGCTTTAGCGATCTCAAAACAGGCGCTCAAATCCGCGTATTCCTTGATCAAGATCAGGGAAATGTGATCGGCGTCTATCTGAAACAGGACCGCTTTTTCAAAGTAACAGGCAAATACACCAACAATTCGAAACTGTATGCGGAAGACCCTGCGGGCACGAGTTATTTGCTTTCGGTTAGTCCAACCGCCACCATTTCCTCTGCGGACGGCGCGTTAACCTATAACGATCTGGCTGCGGGTCAAATCATTGTGGCGGGCTTCGTTGGCAATACGGCGGAGTCGATCTATGTGACAAAAACTACAATAGGCAAAGTTACGGCAGTTGATCCGGCAAATAATCAATTAACAATAAACGGTTACGATGGACTGTCAAAGACTGTTACGATGCAAAAACCACCTGTGGTCGTTAGCGGAAATACCCAGTCCAGCGGACTGGCTCTCGTGGCAGTTAATGACCGCATTCAGCTTTCGGAAGGGCGCAACGGGCAAACGCTCGTGCAAAAAATACCGGGCGTATCCAAAAAGTTTTTCCGATATGAGGCGCAATCCAACACGATTCAATTCCTGCATTCTTATGTAAATGAAACGTATATTTACGATCTCAGCACTAATGTATATGTGCACCAGGGCGATCAGAATATTTT
>DASVDB010000107.1 GCA_036381315.1 Bacilli bacterium
GCCCAAACCGCCGTTTTTCAGGATTTCATACATGGCGAGCGTCACCGCGTACAAATCTGTCGGAAACTCGTCGGTATCCCAGCCGAGCAGCGGATCGCCCTGATTGGCGTCGATCGAGCCCAGCATGCCGTTTAGCCGCGCCACGCGCAGCTCGTGCTCGAATGTATGCCCCGCCAATGTCGCATGGTTTGCTTCCAGATTCAATTTGAAATGCGCATCCAATCCGTATTTTTGCAAGAAGGCGATGGTGGTCGCGGCGTCAAAATCGTATTGATGCTTGGTCGGTTCCTTGGGCTTAGGTTCGATCAGGAATTGCCCCTTAAAGCCGATTTCTTTCGCATAATCGACCGCCATATGCAAAAACCGCGCCAGATTGTCCAATTCCAGCCCCATATCGGTGTTCAGCAACGTTTCATAGCCTTCCCGGCCTCCCCAGAAAACATAGTTTTCCGCGCCGAGTTCCACCGCCGTCTCCAACGCTTTTTTCACCTGCGCCGCGGCATAAGCAAACACATCGGCGTTGCAGGACGTTGCCGCACCGTGCACAAAACGCGGATTCGTAAACATATTGGCGGTGTTCCAGAGCAGTTTGACGCCGCTTGCCTTCATCCGCTCCTTGATCATGGCGACGATGACATCCAGATTTTTGTTGGTTTCCTGAAGCGTATCGCCTTCCGGCGCAATATCGCGATCATGGAAACAGAAAAATTTGACGCCGAGCTTTTCAAACAGCTCGAACGCCGCTTCCACTCTCGCCTTTGCCAAATCCATGCCGCTTAAGTGGTCCCACGGACGAATCATCGTCCCCACGCCAAACGGGTCGGCGCCGGTCCCGGTAAATGTATGCCAATATGCAACCGAGAAGCGAAGCTGTTCTTCCATCGTTTTGCCGAGCACGATTTCCTGTGGATTGTAGTGTTTGAAGGATACTTTGCTGACGTTTGAAAAATAACCCATGCGAATCCCTCCATTAAATCGTATTCATTTCAATTGTATTTTATCATGCGGAAAATAGTTTGTATAGACGATAAACAAAGTTTGTATTACAATCTGAATGACGCAATGTTATGATAGGTTCATCATGCGAAAACAGAGGGAGCAAAGTGAACAGGAAAACAACAGGCGATACGTTTCTGATGAAGAAAATCAACAAATATATCGTGCTGCAAACGATCATGGCGCACAATCCGATATCCCGCGCCGACATTTCCGGCAAAACGGGCCTGAATAAGGCAACCGTTTCGTCGCTCGTCAACGAATTAATGTCCGCGCAGCTTGTTTATGAAACCGGGTTGGGGGCATCGAGCGGCGGCAGAAAACCCGTGATGCTCATGTTCAGGCAAACAGCCGGTTTTGCGATCGGCATCGATCTTGGCGTAAATTACGTATTGGCGCTGTTGACCGATTTAAACGGCAACGTGATCAAGGAAACACGCAAGGAATTAAGCGACCATTCGGTCGAGCAGGCAGCCAATCTTTTGACGGACACGATCCGCGAACTGGCGGAAATCGCGCCGGAATCCCCTTATGGCATCGTGGGAATCGGCGTCGGCGTGCCGGGCGTTGTCGATGTCGAGGGTACGATCCTGTCCGCGCCAAACCTCGGTTGGAAAAACGTTCCCTTACGAAAAATGCTTGCCGAGCGCTTTTTGTTCCCGGTCATCATCGACAATGAAGCGAATGCCGGCGCTTGGGGCGAAAAGCAGTTCGGCGCGGGAAAAAATTCGGCAAACATGCTGTATGTAAGCGTCGGGATCGGCATCGGCGTCGGCGTTGTCATTCAGCATGAATTGTATCGGGGCGCCGGCGGTTTTGCCGGAGAAGCCGGACACATGGCGATTATCGCCGATGGGGAACAATGCAGTTGCGGCAGCCGCGGCTGCTGGGAATTGTACGCTTCGGAGAATACGATTTTGCGAATGGCTGAAAAAAAGGGCGTATCCGGAAATTTACACCACCTCATTGAGCGGGCCGCCATGCATGATCAGGAAATTATCGCGGCAATCGCGTATGCCGGCCGCAATCTCGGCATCGGGCTGGCCAATTTGGCGAACGCGTTCAATCCGGAAAAAATCATTGTCGGCAACCGCATCACGCTCGCCCGCGAATGGATCGAAGAACCGATGGCGGCGGCGTTTTCCGAGCGGTGTTTGCCTTTTCACAAAAACGCGACGGAAATATTGTTTTCCGGGTTGGCCATGCGTTCTACGGCATTGGGCGGCGCCCACTTCGCCATCGCGCATTTTTTTGCGGAAATGAAGGCAAAATTGGACTAAAAAAAGAGCGCAAAAGTACACGATCATTTTCGGAAAACGGCTTTTCAAAAAGATGATCGTGCACGTTTGCGCTTGAATTTTATTTATCCGTGGCGTTTTTGGAAATCGGCCATAAACTCGGCCAACGCTTTGCAAGCTTCGACCGGAACGGCATTATACGCGGAAGCGCGCAATCCGCCGACGCTGCGATGCCCTTTTAAGCCGACAAAGCCATGTTCGCCTGATTCTTTGACAAACGCCTTCTCCAATTCCTCGTTCGCCAACCTAAACGTAATATTCATCAACGAACGGCTGTCGTTCGCGGCAACGCCTTTATAGAATCCGCCGCTTCTGTCGATCGCGTCGTAAAGCAATTTTGCTTTTTCCTCGTTGCGCCTGGCTATGGCGCTCAAGCCGCCCTGCCCTTTCACCCATTTCAATACGAGGTTCATCACATATACCGAATAGGCAGGCGGCGTATTGTAAAGCGAGTCGCTTTTGACATGGGTCGCGTATTTCAGCATCGTCGGAAGTTCCTTGTTCGCTTTTTCCACCCAATCTTCGCGAATAATGACCAAAGTTACGCCGGATGGTCCCAGATTTTTTTGCGCGCCCGCGTAAATAAGCGCAAAATTGCCGACATTCACCGGCCTGCTCAAAATATCGCTCGACATATCGGCTACCAGCGGGATATCTTTCGTATTCGGGTACTCCTTGTATTGGATGCCGCCGATCGTTTCATTTGAAGTGATATGCACATAAGCCAGATCCGACGCGAGTTGCAGGCTGTTTACATTGGGAACGCGCGTGAAATGGTCCGCTTCGCTGGTGGCGACGATTTCCGTTTCGCCGATTAGCTTGGCTTCCTTCAACGCTTTTTCCGACCAGCTCCCGGTCATGACGTATCCGGCTTTTTTTCCCTTAGGCAGGAAATTCAGGGGGACCATGGCAAACTGCGTGCTTGCTCCGCCTTGCAGAAACAGCACTTTGTATCCATCCGGGATGGAAAGCAGTTCTTTGAACAAGTTTTGCGTCTCCGTGTTGATCGCGTCATATTCTTTGCTGCGGTGTGAAATTTCCATCACCGACATGCCGATGCCGTTATAATCGACAAATTCGCTTTGCGCCTGCTCAAGCACCGCAAGCGGAAGCGCAGCGGGTCCGGCGTTGAAATTGTATGCCCTGTTGCCCATCCGTTCTTCTCCTTCTTTTGTTTGATACGGCTATGATAGCAATATTCTTTTGGACGTTCAAGGACTTTATTGCGGTATGAATCCGAATACTGCCGGAGAAATAAAGAACGCCCCAAGGTCGCAAGCGAAAAACCTGGGGCGCCTTTTGCCGGCCAACGGCCGGCGGGCCAGGCTTCAAACCGGAAACGGCTCTTTTCGGGTTGTGAAACTGCGGCCGAGAACGGGAGCAAGTTTCTCCAGATCCTTCAGCAAGCGGGCGAATTGATCCGGGAACAACGACTGGACTCCGTCGCCTGTCATGGAATTATCCGGGTCGGTATGCATTTCGATAATCAACCCGTCGGCTCCGGCCGCGATAGACGCCTTTGCCATCGTTTCCACCAATTCGCGGCGTCCGGTCGCATGGCTCGGGTCGACAATAACCGGCAGATGGCTTAACTGGTGCAGAACCGGCACCGCATTCAAATCCAGCGTGTTGCGCGTATAGGTTTCGAAAGTGCGGATACCCCGTTCGCACAGCAAAACATTCGGATTGCCGCCGGCCAAAATGTATTCGGCGGCATTCAGGAACTCGTCGTAAGTGGCGCTGAATCCGCGCTTCAACAGGACGGCCTTGCGCACCGTACCCAATTTGCGCAGCAGATCAAAGTTTTGCATATTGCGGGTGCCGACCTGCAAAATATCGGCGTATTTCGCGCAAATATCCACATATTCCGGCGTCATGACTTCGGTAACGGTCAAAAGGCCGTGCTTGGCGGCGGCTTCGGCCATCATTTCCAGGCCTTCAACGCCGATCCCCTGAAAACTGTACGGGCCTGTGCGCGGCTTGAACGCGCCGCCGCGCAACACTTGGCCGCCCGCCGCTTTGACAAGGCGGGCGATTTCGTCAATCTGTTTGGGCGACTCCACCGCGCATGGCCCGCCCATGACGACGATTTCCTCGCCGCCAAACTTGACGCCTTTTATATCGATAATCGTATTATCGGGATGAAATTCGCGGCTGGCCAATTTATACGACTTGGATATTTTGATGACTTC
Organism: Bacilli bacterium; assembly: GCA_036381315.1. Classification (NCBI taxonomy): domain Bacteria; kingdom Bacillati; phylum Bacillota; class Bacilli; species Bacilli bacterium. Next base: position 4,487 of record DASVDB010000107.1, read on the forward strand.
CTCCACGCCGGACAACTGCCGCAACTGTTCCGCCAAAGTCGGATCGGCTTTGCCGACAATGCCGACAACCGTCCGGTCCGTGCCGCGGGAAATGTGCGCCTGCATGCCGTGCTTTTCAATGAAGCGGACAATTCCCATAAGCCGTTCTTCCGTCGCGGAATGCGATAAGATAGCGATCATAATTCTCAACTCTCCTGTGAGCTACGCTCATGGCTATTTTTCTTTCGCGCTTAAACGCTTATACGCTTAAACGCTTTTAATCGTTAAAGCAACTATACATGAAATACCGGGCATAGTCAAGCGGTTATTTTTCCTGCAATCTCGCTTTTTTCCGCAATTTGCGCTTTTCCGTTCGCCTTCTCGCGTAAACTTCCAATAACAGTCTTACGGGAAAATACACTATGATGCCCATAATGGCGCCATCGATGATGCCTCCCACGATCAGCTTCAGATTGAATACAAACACTTTTCCCAGCCAATCCGGGAGCATTTCATGCAGGCGCATTTCCACGGCGCGGCTTACGACCAGGCCGCCAACCCGTTTGTTCAATAAAAAGACCGCGGTATAGATGACTTTCCCGAACACAAAGCCGATTAACGCTCCGGCAAAGCTGGCGCGAAAAAAATAAACAAGCGGAAATATGAGAAAAAAAGCGATGCCGATCGTCGGCAGCGTGAACATTTCAATAAACAAGCCAATGGAGAAGCCTTTCGCCACTTTGGAGGGGCCGCCTTTCGCCCGAAGCAGCAGCAAGTATTTATATTTGAACCATTTTTTTATTCGTTTCAGCAATTGGTACCGGCCTTTCATTTCTCGCGCGCTTGAAACAACAAGCGATCCATATCCACCGTGCGGACGATTTCCCAGGTGGACGGATCATTTTCATCAAACTGTTCGAGGTATTGAATAACTTCTTTGGTGATCGGCGTAGGCGTGGACGCCCCCGAAGTGACGGCGACATTGCGCTTGCCCATCAGCCAGCTTTGCCGGATTTCCGTGACGTCGGCCACCCGGTACGCCTTAACTCCGGCTATTTCTTCCGCAACCTGCGCCAACCGGTTGGAATTGTTGCTGCGCGGATCGCCCACCACGATGACCAGGTCGGCGTTTTTGCCGCGCCTCGCCACCGCTTCCTGGCGCTTCTGCGTCGCCATGCATATTTCGTTATGGACTTCCGCATGCGGGTACTTTTCAAGGCATTTATTCATAATATGCCGGATGTCCCACTGGCTCATCGTCGTTTGGTTTGTGATCACGATTTTATCCGACTGCACGTTCAGGGAAGCGACTTCCGCTTCCTTTTCGATCAAGGTGACATGTTCCGGGCAGACGCCGACCGCTCCCTCCGGTTCAGGATGCCCTTTTTTGCCGATATAAATGACTTCATAGCCTTGAGCCGTTTTTTCGCGGATTAGATCGTGCGTTTTCGTTACGTCCGGGCAAGTCGCGTCAATGACGGTCAATCCTTTTTCCCTGGCGCGGCGGCGCACTTCCGGAGAAACACCGTGGGCCGTAAACAAGACGGTGCCTTTGTCAACCTGTTCCAAAATGTCGAGGCGATTGGGGCCGTCAAGCGTCACGATGCCTTCCTTTTCGAACGCCTTGGTGACATTCCTGTTGTGCACAATCATGCCGAGGATATAGATCGGGCGCGGCGTGTGGATATTTTTGGCTGTTAAGAGCGCCAGTTTGATCGCATCGACAACGCCGTAGCAATATCCGCGCGGCGAAATTTTCAGCACCTGCACGGTTCTTTCACTCCAAACGAAACGGTTTTCGAGCCTTCCCCATTATACCACAAAAAGAAAAAACCGACTCACGCTTTCGGCGCGCAGCCGGTCGGAACAACGCAAGATTTTACGCTTCATTATCGGTTGAAAATTTTGCCGGGAGCCAGATAATAAAGGTTGTGCCGGCGTTTTTGCGCGTTTTTACCTCGATCGAGCCGTGGTGCTCGTCCACGATCCATTTGGCGATGGACAGCCCCAAGCCGGTGCCGGATTTTTCGCCCCTCGACACGTCCGCGCGATAAAACCGCTCGAAAATATGCGGCAGTTCCTCTTTGTCCATTCCGATTCCGGTATCGCTGATGCGGATGCCGATCTGTTCCGCCTCCCTGAGCGCATCGAGCGTGACGCTGCCCTCCTCGGTATATTTAAAGGCATTTTCAATAAAGATAAATAAAAGTTGCTCCAAATAGTCCCGATTGGCAAAAACATGCGCATCGTTTAACGCCTCCAGGGAACCAACCCGCCAATCGGCGCTGCGCGGCAAATGCTGGGCCCGGCGGCTTGCGTTTTCCACAATCGGCAGAATTTCCACCCATTCCTTCTCCATCTTGTAGCCCGCGTCCGCCCGCGCGAGCGACAACAAATCATTGACCAGCCTGCTCATCCGCGCGGCCTCGGCGGATATGTCGGAGATGGCTTCCCGCGACAAATCCGCGGCGGCGCCTTCCTGCAACATTTTCTGCAGCAGTTCGACATTTCCGCGAATCGTCGTCAGCGGCGTGCGCAATTCATGCGAGGCGTCGGACACGAACCTGCGCTGTGAACGGTATGCCTCTTCCAACTCCTGATACATCGATTGGATGCGGTCCAGCATGCCGTTGATCGTTTCGGTCAGGCGGCCGATTTCGTCGCGCGGTCCGGAATACGCGATCCGTTTGCCCAAATCCGCGCCTTTTTCAATCTGATTGGTTGAGGCGATGACCAAATCAATCGGCTGCAAGCTCTTTTTTGCCAAAAACCAGCCGACGGTCGCCGCCAATAAAATCGTAACAACCGCCAGAAAGATTAGCGTCCACTGCAACGTGGAAAGCAGCGAGCCAATCCGGTTGGTAACGGTTGCGACCTGCAATACCCCGATCACCCGGTTGTTGTTTAATAGCAGCGGCGTGTTGTAAATGAGCAAATCATATTGGCCGATGCTCGCGTTTTCAAACGTATCGATTTGCCGCAAAATGCGGTCCTGCGCACGCGCCGAAATTGGCAGATCGGTGCCCAGATTGCTCGAGCGGGTTACGCTGCCGTTGCTCAAATAAGCCTGGATATAAATATCCGAATATTTGAAGTCGGTAAGCGGCGGCAGTTCCACTTTCACCAAGCCGAGTTGGGGAAATTCCACTTTGCGGATATTTCCCTTGACTTCCATCGCATATGTGCGCAACGTCTCTTTGGCGTCCGCATTCAGTTGCACCGATAAAAACAAATAGAGAGCCACGCCGAACAAAAGCAGCGTGATCGCCAAAATAGTCGAATACCACAGCGTCAGGCGCAAACGGATGGTCATCGGGACTCCTCCCGCAGCACGTAGCCGGCGCCCCGCACCGTCTGGATGAGGCGCGGCTCGCCGCGCTCCTCGGTTTTTTGCCGCAACAAGGCAATATACACTTCCAGCACATTCGATTCGCCGCTGTAGTCATAACCCCAGATTTTGTCCATAATAACATCGCGGGACAACACCCTGCGGGGATTTTGCAGGAATAAATGCAACAATTCAAATTCTTTGGCGGTCAGTTCGATCAGCCTGTCGCCGCGATACACTTCGCGGGTGTCGAGATCCAGCTTCAGATCGGCGAAAGCGAGCTTTTTTGCGGGATTTGCGGCACCGCCGGCTTTGCGCCGCAGCAGCGCTCTTGTTCTGGCAAGCAGTTCGTCCAACGCAAACGGCTTGACGAGATAATCATCCGCGCCCATGTCCAGCCCCTTCACCCGGTCCTCGATCGCGTCTTTTGCCGTCAACATCAATATCGGCACAGAGCTTCCCGCTTCGCGAATGCGGCGGCATACTTCCCATCCGTCAACGCCCGGCATCATGATATCGAGGATGACCAGATCCGGATCGTCTGTCATGAGCTGCCGCAAGCCTTCCGCCCCGTTTGCCGCCGTCACGACGGAATAACCGGCGAAGGCCAGGCTGCGCCTTAAGAGCGAGATGATCTTTTCATCGTCGTCGATAACCAGAATTTTTTCCGGCATATTTGCCCACCCCCCATCACAATATAACAAAAATAAAGGAAAAGAAAGCGAAAGGCTGCGCGATATTGAATAAGAACGCTTCGGCAACGCTGCGACGCGCCGGCTTTCAATACCGAACATGGCCCCGCTTTCCTTTCCGGCTTTCAGTTAATTTCGGGCGTTTTCATCGCCGATTTCAATTCCGATTACCATTTCCTTGCCGTTGCGCACAATCGTTAACGTGATTCTGTCGCCAACTTTATGCGCGCCGATTTTTTTCACCAGTTCATCGGAATTTTTGATTTTTTCGCCGTCCACTTCGGTGATAACGTCGTAAGGTTTGAGACCCGCTTTATCTGCCGGCGAGCCTGACACGATTCCCCGGATAAAGGAACCGTCGCTGTTTTTCAGCTTCAGGCTGTCGACCCAATCGCTTTCAATATCGCTGATGCTTACGCCGATATATGGTTTCGGGACATTGACGTTTTCGTTATTTTTCAACTTGTTCAACACATCCGTAATGGTGCTTGTCGGAATCGCAAAGCCGATGCCCTGCGCTTGCGCGCTCACGGCGGTGTTGATGCCGATCACATTTCCGCTCAGATCAAGCAGCGGACCGCCCGAGTTGCCGGGGTTAATGGAAGCGTCCGTCTGCAGCAAATGTTTGTATTCTCTTGTGCCATTGTTGTCCGGAATGGTGATCGGGCGTTCCTTCGCGCTCAACACGCCGACAGTAACGGTATGGTCAAATCCGTACGGATTGCCGATCGCAATGACCCAATCGCCAACATTCAACGCTTTGTCGTCGCCAAGGCTCAATGTGGCAAAATCATTGCCGCCCGATATTTTCAACACGGCCAGGTCCAGATCATAGCTCGTTCCCAACAGTTTGGCCGTAAACGGATTATCATAGCCTTCAACGGTAACCTTGATTTCGTCAGCGCCGTCGATCACGTGTTCATTCGTCAAAATATAGCCGGATTGCTCAAAGATAAAACCCGAGCCCATGCCTGCCGGCTGCAATTGGTCGGATTGGCCGCCGTTATCCCCGCCGCCGTTGTCGAACGGACCAAAAAAGTTGTCGCCGAAAAACTGGTCGAAAAACGGATCATTGAAAAAGGAGTTGCCGCCGCGCTGCCGTTTCGGCTTCACGTATGTTTCAATCTTGACGACGGCGGGGCTCGCTTTTTTCGCGATTTCCGCGATGTTGCCCGGGCGCGTTATTTCCAGCGCGGCGTTTTTCACCCCGGCGTGATTCGAGTCGTCCGCGTTCGCCTGTTGAACCGCGTGCGCCGGGGAATCCGCCAGCGAGTGCCCGTCCCCGCCAAACAAGTTTAATTTGTCGGACGCGAACATCAATCCGCCCATGACCAAAACGCCCGCCAAAAATGCGCTGAAGCCGCTTGTGAACCGGTTTTTCCGGCGCGGTTTGGGGTAGTCCCAGTTGCGCGGTTTGTCGCTTACCCCAACCGAGTAGACAGGCAACAGGTTTGTCGGCTTGCTGCCGCTGTTTTGCGCATACGCATCGTTATTTTGTTCGTTCCCCGACTCTTTCATTTGCGATGACTGAAACGGACCATAGGCAAAGTGGGCGGCCGCATCCGCCGTTTGTTCGGTTTGTTCATTTTCGCTATTGTCGGCGCGCTCATCCTTATTTTTGTCGTTCTCATTGAAAAAATCGCTGAAACCGCGAAATTTGTCTTCTTCCATGTTGTTTCCCTCCCAAGCGGTATTAAAGTTCATGTTTCAATTTGTTCTCTACTGACATCTTGCCACCGCAACCTTAATCCTACATTAAAGAAAAGTGAACAACAGGTAAAACATGAAGGAGATTTTGGACGATCAATAGGCCGCCGCAATCGTATTTTACGAAAATGTACGGATGATGAGGTACCGGCGCTTATGCTTTCGCTATCGAAGATTCATATACAATAAGTAACACCATGTTGGAGGTGAACAATGTGCCGGAAATTCAGGCAAATAGCCGGGATGCGGCCGGGCAGGAGCCTGAACGGGCGAATGAGCAGAAAGATTGGCATGGCTATCCATCCCAGTGGGGATAAGAAAATTTACGATAAAGCGGAGGTACGCATATGATCGCAATCCTTTTTTTGCTTGGCGGCGGGTGCGCATTATTTTGGCTTTTAAAGCCTCCCGCAAAGCAAACCGCCACCGGTACGAATCCATTGCCTAAGTTATTGCGGGCCGAAAATGATTCGGCTTATATTACATCGACAAGGAGGCCCGACGCTTATGATGAGCAATTAATTACGAAATATTATTTCCCGAAAGAATCCATGCAAACAGAGACGAATTCCCTTGAATAGTCTGCAAACGCTACTCATGCTGTCCATATTCTTCGCAACAGTCTTCATGATGCTCTGGAGGCCGCGCAATATCAATGAAGCGATAACGACTTCCGTCGCGGCATCGGTCATATTTTTGCTTGGCATTGTTCCGCTCGCCGATATCGGCAACATTTTCGGGATCGTTAGCGGGGCGGCGATCACGATTCTTTCCACTATCGCCATGTCTATCGTCCTGGAGAGCATCGGTTTTTTTCGCTGGGCAGCCATTAACCTGGCGATTAAGGCGAACGGGTCCGGCATTATGTTGTTTTGGTACATTAACCTGCTGTGTTTTTTAATGACGCTTTTTTTTAACAACGACGGCAGTATTTTGATTACAACGCCGATTATCATCCAAACCTTGAATTTGCTCCGATTGGAGTCGCGGCAAAAGATCCCGTATTTAATCTCGGGCGCATTGGTGGCTACCGGTTCCAGCGCACCGATAGGCGTCAGCAATTTAGCCAATCTTATCGCGCTTCACATCGTCAAGCTGGATCTCAACACATACGCATCCATGATCTTCGTGCCTGCCATGCTCGGAATTGTTTGTATGGCTATACTGCTCTTCTTTTATTTCAAAAAAGTCATTCCCGTTCAAATTCCCACAGATATCGCCCACGCAAACAAGAGTTATGATGGACAAGCATCTATCGACTTCAAGCTGTTCCGCATTTGCCTCATGATTGTAATAGCTACCCGAATCAGCTTTTTCGCGCTGGCGCCGTTCGGGGTTCCGACCGAGTGGCCGGCGGTAATCGGCGCAACTCTACTAATCTTGATCAGATGGTATAAACGAAAAATCGGCGCGATCGATGTCATCAACAAAAGTCCCTGGCATATATTGGTGTTCGCTTTCAGCATGTATGTTATTGTGTTCGGCCTGCAGAACGTCGGAATGACAGATTTGATCATCAAGCACTTCAGCTCCTTGGCAAGAGAAGGCCCGCTCAACGCTATTTTGATTATGGGGATGCTGTTAACGGTTTTGTCCAATATTTGCAACAATCTTCCTTCCATCATGATCGGAACGCTGTCTATAACCGAAATGGGATTGGACATACCTTCCATGCAAGTGGCGTATCTTGGCAATGTAATAGGAGCGGATATCGGCTCCCTCATCTTGCCGATCGGCACATTGGCTTCATTAATTTGGATGCATACGCTAAGCCGTTACCAAGTTCCGATCAGTTGGGGGGAATATTTGAAAGTAACCATTGTCGTTATACCGATCAGCCTTGTCGCAAGCCTGTTAGGCCTTTATGCCTGGACTGAGCTGTTCTTTTTCTAAGCCGAATTGCCCGTTTCCCGCGGTGCAATAGCCAAACTTACGATGGGGCGCCTATTTCCCGATCCAGCCTTTGCGGTGGGCGTAAATCGCCAACTGCGTTCGGTCTTGCAGCGCGCACTTCAACAGCAAATTGCTGACATGGGTTTTAACGGTCTTCACGCTGATATGCAGCTCGGCGGAAATTTCCTTGTTGGATTTGCCTTCGGCAATCAACAGTAAAACTTCTTTCTCCCGGGACGTAAGCCCCTCCTCGTCCCCGGAACCGGATCGCTTTCGCAAACCGCGGGCAAGCGCTTGCGACACTTCCGTATTCATCACCGGCATGCCTTTGCAGGCGCCCTTGATGGCGTAAATCAACTCTTCCGCCGTGACCGTTTTCAGAGCGTAGCTGACCGCGCCCGCCTCAATCGCTTTTACAACCTTGTCATCTTCCAAAAAGCTGGTCAGGATCATGATCCTGATTCCGGGATAACGCTCCACGATCCTTTTGGTTGTTTCCACTCCGTCCATTTCCGGCATCATCAAATCCAGCAAAATGATATCCGGCAAATCGTCTTTCGTAAGGGCGGCAAGCACATCTAGCGCATTGCGCCCGTTATCCGCTTCCGCCACGATGCGAATGGTCGGCTCAATGGCCAAGTATGAACGCAAACCCAAACGAACCATATCATGATCATCGACAATCATTATTTTGATCGTATCCATTTAACTGTACCCGCCCTTAAAATTTTGGTATATGCACTTTCAACGTTGTTCCCGATCCAGGGTTGCTGAAAAGCTCCATATCTCCGCCAAGCTTCATTGCGCGTTCCCGCATCGTGGTCAATCCATACGAGCCTTGCTTCGTCTGGTTGCGGTCAAATCCTATGCCGTCGTCGCTGATGACAAGGAAATAGCGATGCGGATATTCGTGCAAAGACAGCGTCACGAAATTTGCCTGGGCATGCTTGACGACATTGGCCAGCCCCTCCTGAATGATCAAAAACAGTTGCTGCTCCTTCACTTCGGGCAAACTCCCGGAAAGCGCAATATCCAGGCTGCCCTGCAATCCGTTTTGCCGGCAGTAATCGGGAAACCATTTGTCGAGAGCCTCCGCCAGCGTTTTGCCTTCCAGTTCCAGCGGCCGGAGTTGGGCAATCAACGCCCGCATTTCTTTTTGCGCGGAATGGGACATTTGTATTAGCTGGTTGAGCAATACTTTGCTCTGCTCCGGATTTGCCTCCTGCAGTTTCGGCAATGAAGAAGCCGCCATATGAATCGCGAACAGCTGCTGGCTCACGGTATCGTGCAAATCGCGCGCCAGCCGTTTTCGTTCCTCCAACACTGCCGCTTCCTGCACATTTGCTTGAACGCGCATTTTTTCTTCGTTCGCCAGCTGCAAATGCCTGATTTTCTCTTCCAAAACATCCGTCATTTCATTAAAATCGCGATAAATATCGGCAAACGAATTTCGCCCGACAAATGTGATTCTGCCGGACAAATTCCCTTTCGCCACTTGCCTGATGCCGAGATGAAGCGGATCCAGCTGGCGCTGCAGCCGGTGGGCGGCAAAATAGCCGACGGAAAAGCCGATCAGGACGACAACGCCGATCGCTTCGAGCAAAAGCTGCGGCATTGTCAGCGTGTAAGGGATATAGACCCAACCCAAAAACGCGAGAAAGGCGGTCGCAATCGTCGCCGCCAAAAAATACAGGATGAGCTCCCATTTCAAATTGCGAAATCCGCTGTTCATGACCGTCTCATCCTATTCTCTCAACCTTCACATCGCCGATAAACATGCTGATCCGCAATCTGATCTTTTTCTCGGCGTCCGCATAATGGGCGGAAACCACATTCAGGCTGCGCATCAATCCGCTTTCGTGCCTGTCCAGGACGCTTATTTCACCAAGGAACGAACTGGTCGTAACGCTGATTTCGATGTCGGAGTCATACGGCATCAATACCTTTACATCGCCGATAAAGGAGGAAATATTGATCGTTGTCTCGCCATACGGTATTTGCGCCCGCGTTAAATCAATGATCGTGTCGCCGATAAATTGGGAAATATTCAGCGGCTTCAGTTCCCAATAATCCATGCCGATGTGAATGTCGCCGAAAAAGCTTGCGCGATTCTCCACATTGCCATGCGCGCCATGCCAGTTCTTCTCACGCTTCCGGCGCAATTCCTCTCTTAACCTTTGCCGCTCTTCCCTGAGTTCCTGGCGCGCCGCCCGATGCTTGGCGCGTTCCTGCCGCATTGCTTCATGCATATCCATCATCTGCTCCATCGCGGAATTCTGGTTGGCGTTATTCCCGGACAGTTCGTCAGGATGAGGAATTTTGTAGTTATATTTTGGCTTGCGATCGTAATTGTGTTCATCATGATACGGATTTCGGGAAGGCCGAAGCAGCAAGCCAAGACCAACCACAACCAGAATGGCGGGACCCAGGAAACGCATCATTTCACGATATGAAATGGCGCCGAGCACACCGATATTTTTCAGCAGGAACACGGTGCCAACCGCGATGATAAAAAGATTCCAAACATAGGCGCCGCCCCAATTTCCATATCTGCCCAGCGACATTAACCCTTTTAATCCCAACGCGATGATCAAAACAGGCCAATAGGTCGAAAAAATCTGCCCGATATCCAGCGTGATCAAATCAAGCTGTTCCAGCATGAAAATGGCACCTAGTCCGATCAGGATCAATCCCCAAAACGCTCTGTTCGCATTTCGTCCGTACATTGCCGTTTCCTCCACTTATGTTTTGCATCCAGTTCTCTATGTTCAGTCTAATTTATTATAGCGTAAGTTAAAACAGCCGGCAGCCGTATTTCATCTCGGACTT